>JASHTZ010000300.1 GCA_030040295.1 Terriglobia bacterium
ACCGGGCGCACGGGTCATGCCGAGTCCGTAAGAGTTACCTTCGACCCTTCAAAAGTTTCCTACGCCCAGTTGTTGCGGGTCTTTTTCTCCGTTGCTACCGATCCCACACAATTGAACCGCCAGGGGCCGGACGTGGGAACGCAGTACCGTTCCGTGATCTTCTATGCCAATGATGCCCAGAAGCAGATCGCGCTTAACTACATCGATCAACTCAACAAGGCTGGAGTTTTCTCCGGCCCCATCGTCACCCAGGTCGTTCCGCTCGACCATTTTTACGAGGCTGAGGCTTACCATCAGGATTATCTGGCGCAAAATCTCGACAATCCCTACATCATTTACAACGACCTCCCCAAGCTGCGCGCCCTGAAAAAGGAATTCCCCGCGCTCTACAAGCCGTAGGGAAAGCTCTTAACTTTCTGCTACCCAACCGGTGATAACTAGCCGGTCAGGGATGCACGGCGTTTCCGGCGAGAGTCGTGCTGTGCTGAATGAAGCCGGCGATCGGTCTCTCGCCGTCGCGAACGATCACATATTCGTCAGGGGTCAGGTCGGCCATTTGAGTCTTCACAGTGCTTAGCGCGTCGTTGCCTGCCACAATCAGAACCATGTGCGCGGCGTCGAGCGGATTCTGCGCGGCCAGAATCAATCCTTCACGCTCGGAGGCGTGGACTTTACCATCGATCGTGAAAGCCGCTCCCTCATATTTCAGCCCGAGCTTTTCGGACCAGAGGGCCAGCGCCGAGTTCGCTTCCGGACGGCCCACAAACACCACATCGCGGTAACGAAGCAGGTCGTCCGTGGCTTCGAAGTCCTTGTAGATGGGCACCTGGCTCTCGAAGCGATTCAGGAAGCGGTCTTGCAATTGCTCGGCGGCATAGCGGTTGGCGCCGGCCTCACGGAGCGTACCGTAGACAATCACCGCGGAAGCCAGGCGGCGGTTGATTTCGTTGGCCAGGTAGGCGGGCCCGTCGGGCGGGTCAATGGGCTCCTCGCTGACGCCGGCCTGAGCAAGAAATGACTGTGCGGTTACGGTCTTCGTGGTGTTTGCCGCAAAAAAGCCATCCATCAGTTTGAAAAACCGCTCGTCGCCCATTTTGTGTCGCAGCGCGTCGAGGAATAGGACGCCCTTGGTCTGCTCGCGGCGGAAATGATTAGCAGGAGTATCCGGGGTCAGCTCGAACCCTCGCCACAGTGCGCGCTCGGCGTTCAGCGCCTCCTCCGGATCTTTGGACTCAAGCACGTAACGATAGACGGCCGAGCCGGTGACAAACCAATCGTCCGCATCGGAAGCGGGCAATATCCAGCCTTTCCACAGGCGGCCTTCGTAGGACGGAGGGTCCGGGTTCTCAGTCACCTTGCGTGCCGGGGGATCAAGCGCGGCACTCAGGCGCTCCTTTTCATTGTCCTGAATGGCTGCGCGTAACGCCTGAGTAGGTTCTACCTGAAACAGATAATATCCAGACGGATATAAACCTTCATCTTGAGAGGGATCCGATTTTTGTGGCACACGCTCGATTTGATTGGGCTCGCCGATGGCTGCCCACACCATCATGTGCGACGCCATGTCGCTGGTCGCTACCTTGGCGTCCATGGTGCTTCTGCTCACCAGGGGCGCAGTTCGAAACGCCAGAAATCCGAATTGCTCGTCGATCTTCCCGCGGTATTTCCGGTAAAGCTCCTGCCAGGCAAGGTCGCGCGGGCCGTCGACGTAGGGAATGAAATCCGGATCGCCGTGCGGGTCGGGATAGTCTTCAAGCCGCACGCTCAGGTCCTTGGCGTTGTTATCCCCCCAGTAGAAGCCGGGAGTGTTCTCAAACCATTCGTTCTTCGAGCTGCGCCAAAGGCGGGTGTGGTTGGTGCCGAGGTCGTAGATGGCAATTTCGTTGGTCTTCGCATCGCCGATGATCCACTCGTTGGTGTAGAGGCCGTTGTTGCGGGTGCCGAGGTAGCGCACCACCTCATCGATATTGCCGCCGTACTGCGCGGCCATGCGGGCGCGATAAGCCACCGGCGTGCCGTGGATATTGAAGGGCGTCTGGTCAATGGTGGTTTCTGTGAGGACGACCCCGGCGTCGTTCTGGTACCAGTCCGTCCCGCTTTCGATGCCGCCCGGATAACTCTGAATCAGCACGCGGTGGCCGGAGGCAGGTTTGATGTCCAGCCACACGTTGGTTTGCTCGGCGAGGGTCAGCGGCCACCAGGTCACGTGTCCAATCACCATTTTGCCGTCGCGTGTCGCGGGCCCGGTTGCGGCGAAGGCGCTGCAATGGTCCATGCTCCTTCCTTCGGCATAGGGAGGCTTGATGAGGTCTAAGTCTTCGAGACCCGAAGGCGTAACAGTGACGGCGGAAGCGAGTTCGCCCATCTCCACGGTGACGTTAGCCACCAGGATGTCAGTAAGGTCAATGCGGCGGTCCAGCCAGCGCGCGCCGGCGTCCGAAGCGCCATCGGCGATGCCGCGCATTTCCTCCAGAATCTCCTGGTTGAAGCCCGGCAGGAATAAAGCGTCGGCGGTGGTGCGGTAATTTCGCCAGTGGTCCTTGTCGCCGAGTGAAGCGGCGCAGCGCTCGAGGTACTCGGGAATCTCGCGCGCCATCAGATGCCCGTGCTGGTATCCACGTTCGTAGGGCTGCCCTTCGATGTGGAGGTAGATCCACCCGGCGGCTGGATAGCGATAGGCGGGGCCAAAGGTTTGGACAGCGTCGCGCACGGGCCAGTCGTCGCCGGAAGAGGCTTCGTCAAGCTGAATTCCCTCGAACCACGCTTTGCCGCTGAATGACCCTTCGTTGCCCACGGTGAGAAGAATCGCGTCGTCCGTGCGGCTGGCGATGAAGCGGAGATTGAGGTGCGTCCATGGCTCCGTGCCGCCCACCGAGGCGGAATGAACGTCAAATGGCATGGAAGCCATGGTGAGGGTCGCGCCGGAGGCGATGGGAGTGCGGTTGAGGTCGCGCACCTCCAGGCCTTCCGTACGCACCCAGCCGCTCAGTTCGTAAGCTTTCCCGAGCGTAAGTGACACGGAGGAAAGGCGGACGCAGGCGTCCCCCGAGTCAGCGCCGCGCTCAACGCGCAGGGAGGGACTCTTCTCGCGCATAACTGATGAATCCATGGTTGCGGAACCGCGCGCCACCGTCCAATCCTGGCTGTTCTTCCGGAATGAAGATTGAAAAATGGGAGTTGAAGACAGCCCCAACGTGGGTATCAGCAAGCAGCACGCGAGGAAAATTGTTTGCCCTCTTTTCGGTGGGCTCACCTGTTGAGACACGCACCAGTCGGCTATAGCTAAGTTGTTCATTGAAACAGCCCTCCCGCGTACCATCGTATCACCAGCCACCACCGTTGAAGAATCTCCATTCTGCGTATGAAAGGTCAGTATTTCGGAATGCCCAGCCAGACATTCCGATTGGAGTAAAAGGTCACAGGTCCGGTGGGATGCTCTTTGCGGTAGGCCAGGAATTTCCGGAGCATCGCTTCATAGCGCCGGTCAGAGGTGTGCAGGCGTTTGTGAGGCATCTTAATGAGGTTGCGTTCCACCTCTTTAACGTTCTTCGGCGACAGCCGCCAATCGCCCTTTACGAGTGTGCGCAGATCTCCGACGCCATAGCCGACGATGCGCCCCGAGCCATCCACGTAGGTGTCGATGTAACTGAAAACCAAATCGCGGATGGTGCGGAAAACGTGCTTGCGGCCGTGAAGACCTGTGTCGCGCGAGCGTGCTACAGTTCCCCAGCGACCACGCTTCTGAAAGAGGAATAGCACGTGGTCGAGCTGGTCCTGTGATTCCAAATCGAGCAGAAGGGGCGGGTAACCGTGCTGCTCCATAATGGCCGCCGCGCTGAGCGCCGCCTCCAGGCAGTGGGCGGTTCCGTGACTCACCACGCCGCGAAGCGTTCGCAGCGTCTCCCCGTGCTTTTCCCAATTGTAGGGAAGACCGTTGAGATAATCCTGAACCTGCTTGGGTGTGCGGCAGCGGCGAATGATTGCCCACTCCGCCGGACGAAAGTCATCCCTTCCCGGCGGTGAAGACGGGGGGTAGTTATGGGCGACGGAAAAGCTCTTCGGAAATACGCTCATCTCGACCGGGTTTCGCAAAAAATCCTTCAGGAGACGTGAAGTGCCGGAGCGTGGTTGCGGTCGCGGTGTGGTCTGACGATGATTTCAACATCCTGGTTTAGTTTTACGAGAAAGCGCATCAGCCGTTCCACAGAGAACTGGCGGAAATCCCCCCGAAGCATTTTGGAAATGTCCGGTTGGCGAACTCCGAAAAGAGTGGCGGCCTCAGTTTGTTTCATTTGCCGCTCTTTCATGATCGTATCGATCTTGAAAACCAATTGGGCCTTGACGAGATGGTCCTTGGCGTTCGGCAATCCGAGATCCTCGAAAACATTATAGCCGCCCATTTCATACTGATCTTTGCTCATGATATCTCTCCCCGGGCAACCCGCTCCGCTTCGCCCAACCTCTGCTTAATTAATTCCAAATCCCGTTGAGGGGTCTCTCGCCCGGTCTTGGATTTCTTCTGGAATGCATGAAGCACGAATACAATCCCTTGAAATTTTACTGTGTAGACCCCGCGGAATGTATCGCCGCGGTGGTCCTTTATAATCTCTACTACTCCACTCCCTCCAAAGCCTCTCAAAGTCTTAGTATCCCGATGTCTTCCACCCTGCTGCGCAACGTACAGGGCATAACCTATGTGGTCTCGCACTTCTTCGGGGAACCCACGCAAATCCTTGCGGCTTGATCCGATCCACACCACTGGCTTAAGAATCCGCTGATCGGTCATTCGTCCTCGATTATAGTGATTTCACTATATTGTGTCAAGGATGCTTCGCCCGCCGTCCTTTCCCCACCGGTTAAACCAAAGCTGAAACATGAACAGCGTCCACAGCGTTTTGCGATGATCGGCCTTGCCGGACCAGTGCTCGATGAGCAGCCGGCGGACGAAGGGAACGTTGAACATTCCCTGCTGCTTCAGCTTTTCTTCCGCCAGGGTCTCGTCCACAAGGGGCCGAAGCTCGTTGCGCATCCAACTGGCGATGGGCACGGAAAACCCGCGCTTCTGCCGGTAGACGATTTCCTTCGGGAGCCAGCGCTCGACAGTTTTTTTCAGCAGGTACTTCAACTTGAAGCGCCGCACCTTGAGGTTGCCCGGCAGCCCTTCGGCAAATTCAATCAAGCGGTGGTCGAGAAAGGGCGTGCGCATTTCGAGCGAGCAGGCCATGCTGGCGCGGTCCACTTTCACCAGCAGATCGTCTTCGAGGTAAAGGCGAAAATCGAGATAGAGCATTTCCGAAAGCGTTTCATCAAAGCGCGCGCCTTCCAGCAGAGGGGCGAGCGGGGCGAAGACTTGGGCGCTGGGCGGTTGCGGTCCTGCCCAATCCGGCGAAAAAAGTTGATCGAGCTCGGTGAGATTGAACATTCCAAACCAAATGTGGTGGCGCTCGGCTGGATTCTTTTCCGCGTGGCTCAGGAATCGCCGCAGAAAAAGCCCTTTGGGAACCGCCTTCGAGGAAACAGGAAGAAAGCGCTGGAGGCGGCCAAAAACCTGACGGCGCGCCCATTCAGGAAGCTTCAGGTAATATTCCGCCAGGCGAGCGCCCATGTAAGTCGGGTAACCACCGAAAAGCTCGTCGCTACCCTCGCCGCTCAGCGCAACCTTGATGTGCTCGCGCGCGAAACGCGAAATCATATACGTGGGAATAATCGCCGGGTCGGCCATGGGCTCGTCGAGATGATCGGCCAGCGTGATCAGGGCATGCTGCATCGCCGGTTTCTCAGCCGTCAACACGTGATGCTGCGTGCGGAAGCGCTTCGCCACCAAAGTCGAATAGGGCTCCTCGTTAAATGTCTTTTCCGGAAAATTCACGGAGAACGAATTCACGTTTCCGGGGCTGAGTTCACTCATGATGGCGACGATGGTGGAAGAATCGACTCCGCCGCTCAGGAAGACCCCGAGCGGAACGTCGCTCACGAGGCGCGATTCGGCTGCCTGGCGCAGGCGCACGGCGAGCTCTTCCACGAGTTCGCGCTCCTCGCGCGCCGTCACCGGCGGTTTCCCCGGCGGGCGGAGATACTCCTGCGGACGCCAGTAGGCATCGATCTGAACCTTGCCGCCCTCCACCACCATCCGATGCGCCGCGGGAAGTTTCCTGATCTCGCCAAATATGCTGCGCGGGGCTGGGAAGTAGCCGTAGAAGAAATAATGAGTGAGCGCGGTGCGGTCGATCACGCGGCTGATTCCCGGATATTCGAGCAGTGACTTGATCTCCGACCCAAAGACCAGGGTTCCTTCGTTAAGCCGGTAATAAAGCGGTTTTTCGCCCGCGCGGTCACGCGCCAGGAGCAATCGCCGGGCGCGATCGTCCCACAGCGCGATGGCAAACATCCCGTTTAATTCGCGCAGGCAGTCGACGCCCCGCTCTTCGTACAAGTGGATGATGGCTTCGCCATCAGAGTGCGTCTTGAAGTGGTGGCCGCGATTCAGCAGGCCTTTGCACAGCTCGCGGTAGTTGTAGATTTCTCCATTGAAAACCAGCGTCACGTCGCCGGCTTCGTTGGAGAGCGGTTGATTGCCGGTCTCGAGGTCAATGATGCTCAGGCGTTGAATGGCCAGGGCGAGATGAGGCAGTTGAAATTTGCCGCCGCTGTCGGGCCCGCGATGCAAGATACGCGCCGCCATCGCGTGAATGCGCTCGCCGTGCACCAAGGGTTGGAGTTGGAGATTAAAAATTCCGCAAATCCCGCACATAGGGGGTCAGGAATCAGGTTACAGTTTTAGGCTGAAACTGAACAGAAAAAACTCGCCCTCAGCGGCTCGATCCACCTGAAAGTATTGGCCGAAAAGGCGGGACGACTCGACCGGGAGGGATTTCTGCCCCCGAAGCGCCGGCGGGCGCAATCTCCCAGACCGAGAAATCCGCTTCGCTCCACAGCGGTTCGATTCGCCTGGCGTTTTCGAATAGGTTTTCAACCAGTGCGTTGGGAGTGATTACCAAAATAGG
>JASHTZ010000301.1 GCA_030040295.1 Terriglobia bacterium
ATTCTTGACTTTGCACTTATCCGCAGCATACATTGACGGGTTGCCCTATTGTAGAGCCTTTACTTCGAGATAAGGAGCTTGCCCCCCCATGCCTGACCAGCCGGGGAGAACGATCCTGGACAACATCCTCTGGACACGCCGCAGGACTCTAGAGGAAACGCGCCGCGCTGTCCCTTTGGAGCGCGTGCAGCAAATGGCCGAGGCACGAAAGGAACGCCGCGATTTTGCCGGAGCCATCACCACGGATGGATCGGCTGGCTTGCGAATCATCGCGGAACTCAAGCGCGCCTCGCCCTCGCGCGGACTGTTGCGCAAGGATTATCGACGGCGCGAAATCGCCCAGGGGTACGTCGCGGGTGGAGCTTCGGCGCTCTCGGTGTTGACGGAGGAACATTACTTTCTGGGCTCAACCCAGGACCTGACGGAAGTGCGGCAAGCCGTCGAGGTTCCAGTCGTGCGCAAGGATTTCATTCTGGAAGACTATCAAGTTTACGAGTCGGTGGCGGCGGGGGCCGACGCTCTGCTCCTGATCGTATCCGCGCTGCCGGACCCCGACCTGCGCGCTCTGCTTGACTTGTGCAGGCGGTTGCGGATCGCCGCCCTGGTGGAAGTTCACACAGAAGAAGAGGTGGAACGCGCAGCTTCTGCAGGCGCACAGATCATCGGCGTCAACAACCGCGACCTGAGAACGCTGGGTGTTAACCTGGAGACGTCCCTCCGTTTGCGGGAAAGACTTCCACAAGGCTGCATCGCCGTGAGCGAGAGTGGCATCAAAACGGCAGCGGACCTACGGCGAATCAAGGAGGCGGGTTTTGACGCCGCGCTCATCGGGGAACGCCTGATGGCGCAGCCGCGACCCGGCAAGTGCCTGCAAGAACTTCTGGCGGAGTTTGCAGTGCAGAGCGTTGCAATGCAGAGCCCTGATTCCAAGGCGGAGGCTCACTAGAATTCAATACGGTTCAATTGATGTAGGGACTCCGGGCGTTCGCGAAGATCCAATTCCCCGCTTCGAGTTTCAAAGTCATGCCAACTCGCGTAAAAATCTGCGGCATCACCCGGTGGGAAGACGCGGAACTTGCCATCGATTTGGGAGCCGCGGCCCTGGGATTTAATTTTTATCCACCCTCGGCGCGATACATCGAGCCGGCTGACGCGCAGTCCATTGTTTTCAAACTGCCGCCACTGGTTTTGCCGGTGGGAATCTTCGCAGACGAAGTGGACGGGGAAAGCGTGGGGCGAAGGGCGCGGGAGTCACTGGTCAAAGCCGTTCAATTGCATGGTCCGCAATTTCCCCCGCTGGATGGGGCCATTGCGGGATTTACGCTGATTCGAGCCGTTTCCGTAAGTGAAGGATTTCGCCCGGAAACGCTGCTCGATCTTCACGGAGACGCGTTTCTTCTGGACACCTTCGACCCGGATCTCCGGGGTGGAACGGGAAAGATATTTAATTGGTCGCTGGCACGCGACGCGCACCGGTTCGGAACGATTGTCCTGGCGGGAGGATTGGGTCCGGATAACGTGGGCGAGGCCATACGCGAGGTTCGGCCCTTTGCCGTCGATGTGGCCAGCGGAGTGGAATCAGCGCCGGGCAAGAAGGATCCGGAAAAGATGCGAGCCTTCTTCGCGGCAGTGGCCGAAGCGGATAGGACCAGCGGCCATTGAATCGTCAAGGACCAACAAGAAGACGCAGAGGAGAAGCGAGGCAGCAAGTGGAAGCACAATCCATAAAATCTGAATCTCTCACCGGGCCGGACGCGCGCGGCCGCTTCGGTGAATTCGGCGGGCGCTTTGCTCCGGAAACTCTGATGGCACCCATCGAGGAACTGGAAGCGGCGTACTGCAACGCGCGCAAGGATCCCGCGTTTCAAAGTGAGCTCGCGAGGCTGCTCAAGGATTTCGCCGGGCGGCCCACTCCCCTCTTCCCGGCGGAGCGGCTTACTGCGCGACTGGGTGGCGCGAGAATTTATCTGAAGCGGGAAGACCTGCTTCACACCGGCGCGCACAAGATCAACAATTGCCTCGGACAGGGCCTTCTCGCGAAGCGAATGGGAAAGACCCGCTTGGTGGCGGAGACCGGAGCGGGCCAGCACGGCGTCGCCACGGCCACGGTGGCCGCGCTGCTGGGATTGAAATGCGTCGTGTACATGGGCGAAGAGGACATGGCGCGCCAGGCTCCCAACGTCTTCCGCATGCGCCTGCTCGGGACGCAGGTGGTTTCCGTATCCTCAGGAACCAGAACGCTGAAGGATGCCATAAACGAAGGCATGCGCGACTGGGTCACCAACGTCCACAACACGCATTACTTGATGGGCTCAGTGCTGGGGCCGCACCCCTATCCCCTGATGGTGCGAGAATTTCATCGCGTCATCGGCCAGGAGGCGCGGCGCCAGATTCTGGAAAGCACGGGGAAGCTCCCCGATTTGCTTTGCGCGTGCGTGGGCGGGGGAAGCAATGCCATCGGATTGTTTTACGACTTCATTCCCGACGCCGGCGTGAAAATGTTGGGCGTGGAGGCAGGCGGCCGCGGACCGAAACTGGGAGACCACGCGGCGCGCTTTTCGGGCGGCCGGCCGGGCGTCCTGCACGGCTCCTACACTTATGTACTGCAAACCGACGACGGATTGATTTCAAACACGCACTCCGTCTCCGCCGGGCTCGATTACCCCGCCGTAGGACCGGAACATGCCGAGTTGCATCGCCGGGGGCGCGTCGAATACACGCACGTGAGCGACCTGGAAGCGCTGGAAGCCGCAAGACTGCTGGCGCGAGTAGAAGGAATTATCCCCGCTCTCGAATCCGCCCATGCACTCGCGGAGGTCCTCAAGCGGGCGCCGGGAATGTCCCGCGAGAAGATTATTGTTGTGAACCTTTCAGGCCGCGGCGATAAGGACCTGGGCATTTTTCAATCGGCGGGAATTCTGTAAGTCGGGGTGCGGCCGCACCGGCTTTTCTTACGCGGAATTATCTCGTGCAGACGTCTAAGCGCGTCCGTGTCGGGTTGGGGGAGAGTCGTCCCATCATAAGAAGATCGAGTGGTTTTTCAAAAACGTGCCACCAACCATCATAACTCGCATCGAAACCCGTTTTCGCGAATTAGACGAGAAGCGACAGAAAGGTCTGGTCGTCTACCTCACCGCCGGTGATCCCAATCTCGACGCTACGGAGGGGCTGCTCCAGGCGCTCGACCGGGCAGGCGCGGATGTGATCGAACTGGGCGTGCCCTTTTCGGATCCCCTGGCTGACGGGCCGGTGATCCAGCGAGCTTCGGAGCGCGCCTTGCGCTCCGGCACAACCCTGCGCAAAATTCTGGAGCGGTTTCCCGCCTGGCGGAAAACGCTACATGCGCCCATCATCCTTTTCAGCTACTTTAATCCCGTTCTTCAACTCGGTCTGGAGAGATTTGCAGCCGATGCGGCGCAAGTGGGAATCGATGGCGCTTTGGTGGTGGATTTGACCCCCGAAGAGGCGGAGGATTACGTTCGAACCATGCGCGCGCACCACTTGGAAACGGTCTTCCTGGCTTCACCTACCTCCACCGACGCGCGCCTGAAGCGGGCGGCGCAGTTGTCGTCGGGATTTTTGTATCTCATTTCGCGCACAGGCGTCACCGGTGAACGGAGCGAGATGGCGGCCGGCATTAGGCCGCTAGTCGAGCGCGCGCGCCGGCTCACTTCCCTCCCCTTGGCCGTGGGATTCGGAATCTCCACCCCGGAGCAGGTGCGCGAAGTCCAGGCGCATGCCGACGCCGCGGTGGTGGGCAGCGCTGTGGTGCACGCAATCGAAGAACACTATTCCACAGGCGGACCGGCGGCCATCGAACAGTTTGTGCGCGGGCTCAAAGCCGCCGCCGAGGGTAAATCCGTATGAGCGATCTTGATGGCTGGCGCAAACGAATCGACGAGATCGACAAGCAACTGGTGAAACTCTTGAATGAGCGGTCGCAGTGCGCGCTGGAGATTGGGCAATTAAAGAAGGCTATGATGATGCCCGCCTGGCAACCGCAGCGCGAGGCGGAAATCCTGCGCAATGTGGTGAAGGCGAATGAAGGGCCATTGGATGACGCCGCCATTCGCCACCTCTTTGAGCGCA
>JASHTZ010000302.1 GCA_030040295.1 Terriglobia bacterium
CCCAGCGAGGCATTCAATCCAAACTCTCCAGGCCCGGTTACCGAATCCCTTCCCGCATTTCCCCACTGGCCCGAAGGCGGGGCGGCATAGGCCGCGGGGTTCAGGTGCAAATCGCCCGATGCGGCGTAAAGCGGAGCGCCGGTAACTTCCGGCCGAATGCTATTCGTCACTCCGGTCCCGGGCACCGTTGCGAAATAAAGCGGCGTTTCGGGCATGCCGCTGCCGATGTTGATTTGTGTGAGCACCGTCCACTCCTTGAAAAGTGTTCCCTTCCAGGCGCTCAAAAGAGTTTTTCCGCCGATGCCCATGCCCGTGGTGTATTGCGCCTGCAAGCTGAGGAGCTGGCGCTGATCGAATGTGGAGAGGCCCCGCTCGGCGCGCAAGTTCAGCCAGTTTTGAGCAATGGTCGCGCCGCTCGCTCCGGCGCCTTGCGTCTGGGTGATGACGGTGGCCCCCCCGCCTCCGCTGCCGGAGCTGCTCGAAAGCTGTGCGGGGAGAATCGCTCCCTGCCCTCCTACCGAAGCATCGTCATCGATGGATTTCGCGTAAGTGTACATCGCCGTGGCGGTGAAGCCGTTGTGCAATCTACGCCGCAATTGAATCTGCCCGGACTGGCGAGTCAAATTCCCATTTGAGGCAAGGTAGGCAAATCCCACCGGGCACGCCGGGCAGGGATTCACCGCGCCGATGGGATAAGTGTTGGGCAGAAAATCCTGCACCCCGCGCGTTCCTTTGGTCCCCAGATAAGTGGCCACCATTTGCAGTGAGCCCGGCAAGTCGCGCTGCACCTGAACCTGCCAATTTTGGGCGTAGCCGACGCGGAAATTCGGGTCGATGGCGTAAGTATTCGGCGTGATCGTGCTGCACGCGTTGAACCCGTTCGCGAGCGTGAGCGGGCACGCCGCGCTATTGGCGACGCTCAGGCTCTTGGAAAGAGGCGATTGTTGGGCCATCTGCTGCGCGATAGTCTGATAGACCGAGGTGTCATCGTAGATTCCGTACCCGGCGCGCACCAGAAGCGAGGACCCGCCAAACGGCCGCCAGGAAATTCCCAATCGCGGCTCGAATCCGCGGCGGTCCGGCCGAATGAGCGAGGCGGGATACTTCTGGCCTGTCAGTGATCCGGTCGGGTCGTATCCAATCACCGGCGCCGCCGCCAGAAATCCCGGAACGATGTCCAGATTCACTAGGCGGCCGTAGAGCTCAGTGATCGGCGCGCCGTATTCCCACCGAAATCCACCGTGCAGCGTGAATCCGGGGCTCATGCGCCAATCATCATCAACGTATGCGTCGTAGACCGACTCTCGAAAATACTTGTCGGCATTTCCGAAGGCGATGGCGCTGGTGTCCGGGATTCCCAGCAGAAAGTCGGCGAAATCGTCACCGGCCACGGTCGAGCCATTCTCAATTCCTTCGGTAGCCGCGCCCGTGAATCCGAAAATCCCGCGCGGGTCCTGTTGTGAAAGGTAGTTGAATTCCTCTCTGCGGAAATCGCCGCCGAAAGTCATGTTGTGCCGGCTGCGGCTCCAAAGCAGCGACGCGGAAACCTCGCTGGTCTGGTTCCGATTATGGGAGCTTTCCCCGTCCGTAAGGCCCGCGATACCGCTGGAATAATTCAGAGTGGGCGGACCCCAGTAGGCCGGAGCTTGATCGTTCCCGGTGATGCCTGCCTGGCCCGAAATGTTCGCGCGGTCTGCCCAGAAGGGTGTGCTGGTTGTGGCCATGCGGCTGAACGTATATCCGAGACGGAGGAACATCCAGGCGCTGAAGCGGTGCATCCAGTTGGTGTTGGCGTTCATGCCCAGCGCGTCGGTGGAATCCAGAAATCCAAACACATTGGGCGTGGCCGTGCGCGTGCTTTGAAAGGCATAGCCGCCAAAAATGTTGTTCTTGGTGTTGAGCGTATCATTCAGGCGCGAGGCCAGCGCGTCCTGGTGCGTGCTCGTGCTGATGGGAACCTGATAGTTGAAGCTGGGATTGCCGCTGAAAGTGGGCAGCGGGTAGTAACTCAATAGCGCATTTGCCTGCGCGCTGACCTGCCCGGCGGGGATCATATTGTTGGTAAATTGCTGCCCGGTGGCGGGGTTGAAGATCTGCACGGGCTGGCCAAGCGCGTTCAAGGCCTGGGAGAAGTCTCCATCGCGTTCCGCGGCGTCGGGCATCAGGGCCGGGTCCGTGGAGGTATTCACGTAGCGCGTCCACTGATAATTCACGAAGAAGTTCGGACCGTGGGGAAGAATGTGCGGAATTCGCAGCGGGCCGCCCAAAGTGGCCAGCGCGGTGATGCGGTTGTAGGCAGGTTTGGCCGTATTGATGCCGGTGATGGAATACGGGCTGGCGTCGAGTGCGGAATTGTCAAACCTCACGCCGATGCCGCCGTTGTAAAGCCCTCGGCGTCCGCGATTATTGCCAAAAGCGAATGACTGCGCGAAAGGCGAAGATGCGCCGTTCAGCGTACTGCCGTTGATGAGGAAGCCGTCTGCGGCGCGTTGGTTGACGGTTTCCATGGGCTGCTCGGAAGACGAGCCGGACTGGGCCGTGGCCCTGGGCGCGGCGCCGGCGCTCGTCGGTTGCGACGGCGACTGTGTCGCCTTCTCCTGTGCCGCGCCGGCGGGCGGAGATTTCGATGCACCTTGCTCCGGCGCTTGCTCTCCGCTGGGGGGCGAAGGCAGCGCCGGAGGATTGATTTGAGCTTTGATCTGTCCGAGCGGCAACAGCTTCAATTCCCATTTTACCTGTGTGGCATTCGGCCCGGCCGTGACATCCTGCTGAAGCGGCGCGAACCCTGTCATCGCCACGGCAATTGTGCATTTTCCGTCGGCGAGATCGGGAAACGAGAAGACTCCTTGCAGGTCCGTGGTGGTCGAGAATTGTTTTCCGTCCTGGGTCGCAGTTACCGTGGCCCCGGGAACTGGTAGCCCGCCGAAAGTGACCACACCATGATACTCCGCCGCGGCCGCCAAGCGCGGCAGTGCCATCAGCATGAGGATCAATAACAGTTGGGCAAGTCGCCGCATTCAGGCCTCAGTCCTCCGTGGGGGTTTTCTCAACGTGATCGATAATGAGCAGTTCCACGGGTGCTTTTCGAGGTTCAAGCTTGAGGCCGAGCTTCTTCACGGAGGCAAAAATGGAATCGGCTCCGCCCGCCGGGTCCGAAGCTGCCGTTGCGGGTGAGGCGTTAGCGGCTGCGCCACCCCCTCCCGGACCACCTGGAGGTCCTCCGGGACCGCCCGGCGGGCCTCCTCCCATCCCTCCGCCTGGAGGTCTGAGGTCTGCGAGTGAAACTTCCACCGACACTTGGTAATTGCCCTTCAAACCCGTCATGTCCACTACCTGACGATTGCTTCCCTGAAAAAACCTTGAGAGCGAATCAGCAAAGCCGGTCATGGTCACGCCGTCGGAGTCCATCGTCAAAGTCTGCGATTGCATGTCGAATCTCGTTGTGATCTTGCCCTTTGAGCCCAGGTTGATGACCATCGAGCCGTCAGAGTTCCGAGTGATGCGAGCCGGCCCATCGGGTGTGTCGATCCGCATCTCGCCGGGCTTGGGCGGATCATTGTCATTCAGGGGGTCGAGCTTGAGGGTTGACTCCTTCAACTTTGGCCCGTCTTTGGCAACCACTAACGCGAGC
Organism: Terriglobia bacterium; assembly: GCA_030040295.1. GTDB lineage: Bacteria > Acidobacteriota > Terriglobia > UBA7540 > UBA7540 > Bog-366. The sequence goes on from JASHTZ010000302.1 coordinate 3,632, forward strand.
ACCTGCCGCTCTTGGGTTTCGCGGTGAACCGCCAGCTTGAACCTGTCTTCCAGCAACGCCTGCAACATCTTTGGAGCGTCATCTTTGGAAGCGCCATCGGGCAGTTTGGCTTCAATGTCAAAATGCTGCGCGCCCCCGCCGAATCCCTGACCGCCGAGCCAGGAGGGGCCGCTGATCTGATACGGCTTCACATCGTAGGCATTGGCGATGAGATCTCGGAGCGTCATAAAGATGTACAGAGCCTGCGCGCCATCCACGTGAGCGCCGAAGCGCGGCATTCTGCCCGCTTGAATCTCGTCTCGCAACTTATTCACATCGAGGGGCGGCGAAGGTTTGACCGTCGCGACTTCAAAGGCTGGCTTAGGGGCAGGCGCCTGCCCACTGGCCGCGGCGGTTAGAAGCATGGTGCAGAGCGCAAGCGCGGATCGTAGATTGCACTGCTTAATCATTCGAACCCCGTCGTCAATTCAGTGCCGCCAATACGCCATGAATTACGGTCTGCCAAAATCGCTGCAGCTGCGCGGGTTTTGCGGCATGGGCTTCCAGCCCGTGTTCACGGCCTGGAAGGCCGTGCCACGTGCTCAGGGCCTAGTCTTCCGAGGGCTTTTCCACGTGATCGATGACGAGCATTTCTATCGGCCCTTTTGCAGAATCAAGCTTCAGCCCAAGCTGCTCCTGAACGGCGGTGAAAATCGATGGGCCGGAGGCGTCAGGTGGAGGCGGCGCATCCGCTCCGGGACCCGCTCCGGGCGGGCTGCCTCCTGGTGGTCCACCACCCGGAGGGCCGCCACCCATCATGCCTCCTGCGCCCGGTTCGGGCGACCACTTCAAGTCGAAATCGTAGTTGCCCTTCAGACCTGTCTTGTCAATCACCTTGCGCCCCAATTGCATGGACAATTGCTGCGCCAGAAACTCCAGGGAAATTGACTGCCCCTGGAGCTCCCCGGGCATCATCCGCATGAAATTCCGTGCGAGAGGCTTGCCGTCAGGGCCTTTAGGTGCGTCAGGATTATCGACTGAGGGCTTCGCCTCGTGAATCAACGGACCGTTCTTCGCAACCACCAGGTTGTAGACGGGGCCTTCTTTAGTTTCGTGACTCACTTTCAGTTGGAATCGATCCGTCAGCAGGGACTGCAGGAGCTGGCTCATCTTCGCGCGCCTCTGGTCGAGAGGGAGCTTTTGAAGCTCCCCATCAAGTCCATCCGGCATCTTGGCGTCGATATCATACTTCTCAGTGTTGATCCAATTCGGCCCGCCGGAAATCTGGAAAGGGCGAACGTTGTAGGCGTTGGAAATGAGGAACTTCAGTGGCACGCCGGTGGCAGTGAATCTTCCGGGCGTAGATCTGATCCCCACGCGATTGTCCGCAGCATGATTCACCTTGATGGACGCCACCTCAAACGCGAGTGGAGGCTCAGCAGCGGGGGCAGCCGTCGACTGCGCTCGAGTTCGTGAGGCTCCGGTAAGACTCATGACCAGAATTCCGCAAATTACTGCCAGTCCAAAAACTGCTCTTCGCAAATCCCTCAAACGTGGCATCATAATTGGCCGTCCTTTATCTAAATCCCGCCCACCATCGTAGGTGCTGCGGGGTTTCAGGATCATATCAAAAGGGCTGGCTCTCCGCCTTTGCGCCTGGATGCTTCGCCATCTCTTGTGTTTCTACCGCCCATAACTCTCCGGAGCATTTGAAGGCCGAACCAGAACTTCCCCCTTTGATGCAATTTCTTAATAGGACGGCTGAGCCTTTAAACGGTCAACAGAATATTTGAACGATGATCAGGGCAGCTTCTTGCAGAAATCCTTCTGCGGGTGAAGGGAGGAGCCGTGGGGAGTGCTAATCTCTACGCCCTTGGGGTCAAACCTTTCGAATCGGACCCTGATATCGCGCCACGCCGCCAAAGAACTTGGCGATTTCTGGCTTGCCCAT
>JASHTZ010000303.1 GCA_030040295.1 Terriglobia bacterium
CAGCGTGTTCACCATCACGATGGGGCCGAGGTACCGGCCGAGGCGTTTCAGCGTGATGGTTTCGAACAATTCTTCGAGCGTGCCGCAGCCGCCCGCCAGCGCCACAACCGCATCCGCGCCCTCCAACATGCGGCGCTTGCGCTCGCGCATGTCCTCCACGACGCATAACTCGGTCAGCCGCTTGTGCGCCCATTCGAGTTCAATCATGAAACGCGGAATCACGCCGATTGCCGCGCCGCCCGCGCCCAGCACGCCGTCCGCCAGTCTTGCCATCGCTCCCGAACCGCCTCCGCCATAGACCAGCGTAGCGCCATGCTCAGCAAGGTGGCGGCCCAGGCGCTCCGCCGACTCCAGATAGGCCCGGTCGCACCGCTGGCTCGATGCGCAGTAGACACAAACCCTCAGGTTCGCCATTCTGAATCTCTCCTGGATGGACATTCCTCACTTTCTTCGCAAGTCACGCGAAATTCGTGGCACGGGCATCGCTGCCCATGTTCATGGCCAGGATGGCCATGCCACGATCGCCTCAACGTTTTCGCATCAACTCAAACGCGCGCAGGATCAGCGACGAAGCCATTTCCGTCAGATGGTATTGCGGCAGATCCTCGCGGCGCACCCAGCGCGCGTCAACGACGTCGGACGCGGGGCGCAGGCGTCCGCGTATACGGCGGCAGAGGTAATCCACAATGACGTAGTGGTACTTCACCCGATTCCCATCGCGCGTGATCCGGTCGAACACCAGGATGCTTTCCAGGGGTTCGACATCCAGGCCCGTTTCTTCCTTCAGCTCGCGCCGCACTCCCGCGGTGAGTTCCTCGCCCAGTTCCAGCATTCCTCCGGGAATAGACCACTGGCCCTTCAACGGCTCGCTGCCCCGGCGAATCAGCAGCACCCGGCCGCGTTCAATCACGACGCCGCCCACGCCCACCAGCGGATGCTTGGGGTATTTCCGTCTCATCATTCGTCTCGATTGCCCTGGCCGCTGGACTCGTTCTAGCCCGCCGCTGCGGCAGAACTCGCGTTGAGCTCGGCACTGCTCACGCAGACGTTTGACCCGTGCAGGATGCAGGTTTCCGCCGGGCCGTGCGCGTCAAGGCGAATGGATTTCAGCTTGAAGAACGCGCGGCTGGCGAAGGCTTTGGGAATTTGCCCCTCCACTTGCGCATCGCGCACGCTCGTGCAGGTGAAGATGGCCACGGGCGAAACGATTCCTGCGGAGAAGCCACCGCGCTCCCGAACGATCCTGATCATCAATCCCTGACCCTGCCCCGCGCCCGATGACATGGTGATGGGCAACACGATGCGGCCGCCCTCACGCAGGCGCTCGAGCCACGGCCGGTGCGGGTGCGTCACTCCGGCGTTGATCAACATGGCGTCGCACTCACCGGGATCGAATGCGGCGCCGTCACCCGCATGAACCATGACATTCGGATAAAGGGAAAGATTCGCGCGTGCGCACCCGGCCAGTTCCTCATGCACCTCGCTACCTGTCACCGCGCCGTTTGAACCGACAACCTCCGCCATGATCGCCGTGTAATACCCCACGCCGCATCCCAGGTGATACACGCGCTCGCCCGCCTTCAGGTCAAGCGCATCGATCCAGAGCGCCAGGGAGCCGGGCTGGCCGTTGTTCAGGTCCTTGCCGGGATCAAGAGCCACCACCACGTTGTGGTACACGTCTCGAGGATCTTCTGTTGCGATGTAAATCGCTTTCCCGAGGCCGGTGGCGGAGAGTGCCTGCGAAACTGCCGATCCTATCTTCCATGGCGGCGGGCCCAGGAATTTCTCACGCGGCACGTGCGCAAAAGCTTCGATGAGAGCAGCGGAGGTTAAATTCGCGGAAAAGCGAACCTCGTCTGCATAAAAGCGGCGGCAATCTTCGAGTGTCAGCATGGGGCAAGTATCCCACAAGGCTTCTTTTTCCCCCAAGAGGCAAATTCTCGCACTCTTTGGTGGTCATTCAATATGAAATTCCACCCTTGGGGCGCCCCTCACCTTACGACCAGGAGCGACGGTGGAAGCCAGCGTGAATAAGGTTTGTCAGATTGATCGGCTGGCGCAGAGATGCATTTCTATCTCTGCGGTTGAAATGGCAAGACAAACGGCCATCCGGATTGCAGACTCCCAACCCCTGGAGTCTGCGCCAGCGAGCGAACGGATGAAGGTTTGGGACAAGACCCTAAAGATCGATCATCGATTTCAGCTCGCACTGATCAAACCCCGCGTAGCCATCGTCAAAAAGGACCGAGAATCTCCGCGCATTGGGAAGCAGATCGGTGTATTGCACCGGCCCGGCAAACTCGATTCTGGAACCATAGCGGACGTAGAGCGGCAGCCTGGCGAGCGGGGACTTCACACTCGTCAACCTTGCAGGGCCGGTGATAACGCCTCCGTTCCAGAAGTCCACCCATTTTGCCGCCGGCAGGTAGACGTCGCGCTCGCCTGAAAAATTGAGCAACGGGCAAACCAGGAACGCGTCGCCCAGCATATATTCGTCGGAGACGCCCCAAACCGCGGCATCGTCGGGCCACTCGATGACGAGTGACCGAAACATCGGATAGCCGCTTTCACAGCATTGTTCGGCCTGAGCAAGAAGGTAGGGCAGGAGAGCATAGCGCAATCTCAACCATTGCCGGGCAAGACCGGAGACGGAGGGATACTCCCAGGGCTCGCGGGGCGTCGATCCGTGGTAACGCATGTGGGAGGAGAAGACCCCCACTTGGGTCCACCGGATGTAGAGTTCGGGCGAAGGCCGGGTCTCCATGAATTTCGGAATCCCGTAGAACCCCGGGACATCATGACTCCAGAATCCGAATCCCGATAGTCCCAGGTGCAAGCCTCCACAGAGAGTGCCTGCCAGGCCGTCGTAGGTGCAGGGGCTGTCGCCTCCCCAGTGGACCGGATAGCGCTGGCTGCCGGCCCAACCCGATCTGGCCCATTCGATATTCTCTCCTCGAACTTTGTGCGTGACTTCCCAAACCGCCCTCTGGTAGAGCAGTGGAAAAAGATGACCGTACATTGCGGCCGTGGCGCCCTTATATGTGGCCGTGGTGTCAATGGACTCGCCGAAATCCGCTTTAATGGCTGACGCGCCCATCTTCAGAACGTTTTCCAGCATCCCCTGATACCAGGCCACAGCAGCCGGGTTGGTGAAATCGATGGTATACCCAAGGCTCACCCCGCTGGTCGAGTCGGCCGGCTTTCCAACGTAGCCCTTTTCCAGAGCGAGCTTCGCCAGCGGGAGATCACGGCTGACGTAAGGATATTGCCAGAGGGAGATTCTGAAACCCTGCTCGCGCATGCGCCGGAAGAAATCCGGCGGGTCTGGAAACCGTTCCTTCGAAAACGTCCAGTCGCATTTCCACTCCTTGGCGAACCATCCGGTATCCACATGCAGGACGTCAAAGGGGTATTGCTCTTTTCTCAGCCGGGCGGCGATCGCACTCACTTCCTGGTCCGAATGGTAAGTCATGCGACTCATCCAGGCGCCGAAGGACCAAACCGGCGGCATCTTGGGGAAGCCCGTAATGCGGCGATAGTTGAACAGAACACGTTCCAGGGTGCCGCCACCGATCAGGAACATATCGAGATCGTCGCCCTGCAGCAGCCATTGCACCGCGCGCGTGGAATGATGGCCGATGTCAATCCTCATGCGCGCCGTCGAGTGTGCGAAAAGGCCGTAACGCCGCGAGCTGAGCAGGAAAGGAATGTTCTTGTACGCCCGGTCGTTGTTAACGCCCAAGGCATCGGCGTTTAGCAAATCGATTTGCCGGCCGAACAAATCAATCCGGTCAAATCGTTCCCCGGTCCCGCTGAAATGCTCCCCGGGATGAAGGTAAAGCGATATGCCCGTGGTGGCCGGGCCACTGGCTCGGTCGAGAAACAAAGCGGCGAAAGAGTCCCACTGTCCGCGGGTTTCGACGAAGTGATCCTGATCCTGAAACTCGATGTTCACCGCCCCGTCAGGTGAGATTACGGGGGCAAAATCACCCGATGGGACCTTAATTCGAGTTGCGGATTCCGATGAGACGGCCCAACCTGACTCACCTTCGCTCACGCGAGCCGGCGCTTTTTCCATTCCGGCAGACCATTCCAGCATGGGGCTCGCGTCGGTCCACGGCCGATTGTCGCGAGAGATGAGCATGCGCACTACCTGGCTTCCGTAAAGCCGGAAGCGAATGTAAGCCGTGCCGGCCTCGGCGCCGTCCATAAGCTGAGGTGTGAGGGTGATGAGGGGCGCGGTGAAGAGAACATCGCCTTTTTCCTCAATGGCGGAGGCAATCCGGCCAATCTTATAGAGCTTGTCTTTTGCGAGGTCGGCCCCCAGCACGTCACTCGGATAGTTCTTCGCTTGCTACCAACTCCTCTGAAGTTTCCCCTCCTGCGGCAGTGTGGTTGCCGGCTCTGACCGTGCTCCTGCCGTCAACGCAGCTCCGCTCGCTGCGACCTTTTTCGTAAACTCGCGGCGATTGAATCGATGACTGCTCACAGGTTTCCCCCAAGGGTCTCCGAACTCTAAGAGACATGCGCATTTTACGCCACCTCGCTCTGCAGGGACACCTCCCGGTGAACTTCCCCCCGCTTCGTGCCTGGCTGAAATTAGGTCCCTGCGACTCTTTTTACTGCTGGCACGAATCCCAGATGCGGCGTATGATGGGAATATAGCAATCCTCAAGGGAATTGACTAAGCATCCAACCAACTGACTAGGAGTGTGGATGGAGAGGAAGTATAAACAGCGGGGGTATATGGATTCGGGAGGGGGCGGCAGTGAACGCACTGAACGCCCGCCGGCGAAGCGGCCTGAAACCTTCGGTCCGAAAACCCCCAAGCTGCCCGGAAAGCGCGAAGTAGTACGCTGCGCGGCGTGCGGAACGGTGCTGCCGGCGGGGATCGATTTCACCGCCAAATGCCCGCATTGCAACGCGGAACTGCATAGCTGCAAGCAATGCTCGTATTTCGATGCCGCCAGCCGGTTTGAGTGTACGCAGCCCGTGAGCGCGCGCATTCCCCGCAAGGACGCGCGCAACCACTGCAATTTCTACATGCCGCGAACCACCATTGAGCGTGAAACGTCCTCATCCAAACCACTCGATGCCCGCCAGGCTTTTGAGAATCTATTTCGAAAGTGAATTGCGTTTTGTCCCCCAAAGAAGCCCACGACGTCTAATCCAAGATAGCAATCTGAGGTAAGAAGGGGCTTCATTGAAGCTCAACGGTATGCTTCCCTTGCGGAAGCTCCAGGCACACTGGGCCACGGCCATCCAACACCGTGGCGCTGCCGGTAGCGCCGTCACAACGTACGTTCGCGGGCGTTCGATTCAGTGTGACGTAGCAGCGCCCGCGAGATTCATAAGTGAATCGTACCCCGCCCCCCACCCTTTCCGCCTGAAGGATCGCCGCATTGATGCCTTCGATTTCAAAGCCCTGATCGCTTGAACCCGACTCACGTGGTTCCATCGAAACGCTATGCTTACCGGCGGGAATCAGGACTTCAGAATCCGAATGGCACGGCCAATCGCGGCCGTCCAGGTAAACGGTTTGGCGTCGAGTGTCGGTTTTCCAAATGAGCTGGCGCCTCGCCACGATTTTTCCGCCGTCGCCGGGCTCGCCCTCCACCTCCTGCGCGCCCAGAACGAAGGGAAGCAGGCGCATATCGTCCGCAGAGAAAGTGCTGTAGGCATAAAGCGTGATTAAATCCACGTTCGCGGCGACGTTTGAGACCCATGCGTAGAACTCCCCTCCCCGGGGCTTGTCCAGCGGGCGGCCGGGCGGATCCCGGTCCACCACGTTGACGTCCAGTGAAAACGGCGTGCCGGCCGCGAGACGCGCGCGGTAATATTCGCCGATGGCCCGGTATCTGTCCGGGCTCGAATTCCAAACCGTATAGGGATCTTCAATTTCGACGGCAAAACCGAAGCGTTTTTCAAGCGCCAGCAGCCGGGCAGGATCAATGCCGTAGCGCTCAGTGACCGCGGGGTCCCGCAGCGCGTCGATGAAAGTCAAGGTCGTCTGCAAATACGGCTTCTCCATGCGGCAGCCGGCCAGGATTTCAAGAAATTGTTCGGTCAATCGCGTAATGAGCTCAATGCGAAGTTCCTTCAGCTCATTTCGCAGTTGGGGATTTCGCGGCGCATAGTCTGCCGATCCGGGGTCGAACAGCTCCTTCGGGTCCACGCCGAAACGCTCGCGGAACATTTTGCGAAACGCGGGATGCATGGGCGTAAAATCTCCGGGCCTCTGGAAGATTTTGCGTTCGGCTTCGAAATAG
>JASHTZ010000304.1 GCA_030040295.1 Terriglobia bacterium
AATCCGTCATCAGGCCCATCACCAGTGCTTCATTCACTTCGTCAAGATACCCCGTAGGCTCGTCGGCGAGAATCAGGTTGGGCTGATTGATGAGCGCGCGCGCCACGCACACGCGTTGCTGCTCGCCGCCGGAAAGCTGCGAGGGCAGGTGGTGCGCGCGGTCGCCCAGGCCCACGCGGCAAAGGGCGTCCTCCGCCTCGCGCTCATCCGACAGGCTGTGAAAGTATTGCGCCAGCATCACGTTCTCGAGCGCGGTGAGATAGGGAACCAGATGGAATTGCTGGAAGACGAAGCCGACTTTTTCCGCGCGAAAACGCGCGAGCTCGGCGCCGGAGAGAGCTGAGGTTTCTTTCCCCTCCAGCCGAACGCGGCCGGACGTGGCTGTATCCAGCCCGCCCAGGATATTCAGTAGAGTGCTCTTGCCCGAGCCGGACGGGCCCATCACCGCGATCCACTCGCCCTTTTCCACACTGAATGAAACGCGGCGAAGCGCATCTACCGACGAGCCGTATGATTTCGTTAATTCCTCAACTTCGATGAAGGCCAATTTTCGTCTCACTCAAAGCAAAGAGGTTGTAGGGGCAACCCTCGTGGTTGCCCAAGGGCGGCCACGAGGGCCGCCCCTACAAGCCAATATTCATTCCCCCTTCAAAACCACCGCGGGCCGAATCGCTTTCACGATCCGCACCGGCACCTGCGCGGCAATCACCGCCAGCGCCACAGTTAATCCGCAAACCGCCGGCAGCGTCCAGGCATGCAAGCTGAGTTTGACGGCAAATAGCCGCAACCCCACGCTTCGCGCCAGCAGTGCGCCTGCGGCATAACCCAATGCCCCGCCCAGCAGGCCCAGGCTGGCGCTTTCTGTCATGAAAAGACGCATCAACAGCCGGTCTGCCGCACCCAGTGCTTTCATCACCCCAATATCCTTGCGGCGCTCCAGCACGATGGCGGTCATCGTGGCCATCACGCATAGAGCAATAATAACAAGAATTAAGACCGTTAGGGAAAGCAACAACCAGCGAATGGTTCCCAGGACTTTCCCTTCGGAGTAAACAATCTGTCGAATGGGGCGAACTTCCAGGCCGGGCAGGAGGCCGCCGAGCCGATTGACGGCGGTTTCCACATCGCGGGTCTCGCCGGGAATATTCAGCTGAACCAACGAGACCTTGTCCGGCAAGTTCAAAATAGCCTGCAGCGTCGCGAGCGGCAGAAACACCTGGTCGTCTTCCGAAGCTCCGGAGGTGAGTATGGATAGAATTCGAAAGGTCGAGAAGGAAGGAGATGTCTGCGGCGCATCCGCTTCCGCAGCAGAGGTCAATCGGCTTACTTGAACCGAATCGCCTGGTTTGAGGTGAAGCCTTGAGGCCAATTGCGCGCCCACAATGCATTCACCCTGCGGCAAATTCGAAGACACGGCCTCGCCCGATTCCCTCCAACCCTCGTTCAACCGGCGAAGCGCGCCGAAATCTGCTCCCACCGCCACCACGTTCACAAAACTCGGCAACCGGGCGTCGCCGGCATTGGGCGATAGCCGTACTGCCCCATAGAGGACTGGTGCAATGGAAGCGCCCGGAGTTTCGCTCGCGAATTGGTCGAGCGGCTTCAGGCTCGTTTCATCCATCACTGTGCTCTCTGCGGCCACAGCGTCCGTCTTCGCCGGAGCGGGCGTCACCACCACATTGGCTCCATAAGAGCGAAAATCCTCCGTCATCTTCCGGCGCACGTCTCCATAAAGGTTCAGGAGCATGGAGGTGATAGCCGCGCCCACGGCCAGTGAGGCCAGAGCCAGCGCCGCCTGCGAACGCTTCACCGAAACTGCGCGCCACCAGAGGCGCCAAAACATGGAGGACCGCGCGATCCCCTCACGGGGGGATCCTGCGGCCTCGGGCTTGAGTGTTTGGGTCATTTCTGGTGAAAGTGAATATCAAACTTCTTGTTGGTAATGAATAGCGCGACCACGCCACCCTCAGCGCCTGCGCCGTGTTCCATCAGCATGCCTTCGGGAAACCACACAAAACCGCCCGGACCGTAATTTCCTCCGTGAGTGACCAGCGTGCCCTCCAACACATACATGCCGTGGGCGCAAGGATGCGTGTGCCATGTGGTCATGAATCCGGCAGGGTAGCGAATCAACCGGACTTCCATTCCGGTATCGGGATCCTGAAGCAAAAGCTTGCGAAAATTGGTCTTGCCCAGGACGGCCTGGTACCGTTCTTCCCACGGCATCTTGGTGGTGTCGATGCCGATCATTTCTGGACGCTCCATGTTGCTTCTCCCCTCAGGCCTTAACCCAAATCAGTCGCGCAGGGCCAGCGAGGGTGAAATTCTCAGTGCCCGGCCGAGCGGCAGGGCGCTGCCTGCCAGCGTTACCACCAGCGCCGCAGCGAGACACACCGGCAGAATAACCCAGTGCAAGCTCACCGCTGAGCCGAACACCGCCAATGCCAGCCGCCAGGCCAGCAGAGTCCCCAGGAAATACCCTGCAACGCCACCCAACACGCCGATGGCGGAAGCTTCCAGGAGAAAACCCTCGGCCACGCGTGCGTCTGTGGCGCCGAGAGCCCTGAACAGGCCGATCTCCGCCCGCCGTTCGAGCACGGT
>JASHTZ010000305.1 GCA_030040295.1 Terriglobia bacterium
TACACGGCCACCGTGGACGGCGATTCCATGAAGGGCAAGATACACAACGAGCGGTTCGGGGACCACGACTTCACCGCCAAGCGCAAGTAGCAGGCCGAAATCAGGAGCGGAAGTTAACCGAAGCTTCAGGTGTGTGAATTGAGCGCGGGCTTGTGGTAGAGTCAGTCGAGCAGAGGGTAGACGATGAGCTCGGTTCAGGAAGTTGTGCGGCTCCCCCCGGTTGAAATCCCCATTCGGACGTCTTCTCCGCGTAACGTCGCAGTAGACGCCTACCGGGGATTTGTGATGCTCCTGATGATGGGAGAAATTCTGAGCTTTTCGAAGGTGGCGCAGGCATTTCCCACCAGCCTTTTCTGGCACATTCTCGCCTACCACCAAACCCATACCGAATGGGTGGGATGTTCGCTTCACGACCTGATTCAACCCTCGTTTTCGTTCCTCGTCGGCGTGGCCTTGCCCTACTCGATTGCCAGCCGCCTGGCCAGGGGCGCCACCTTCCGGCAGATGTTCGGGCACGCGCTGTGGCGCGCCTTCGCACTGTGTGTTCTCGGAGTCTTTCTGCGCTCCATGGACTGGCCGTCCACCCACTGGACAATGGAAGACACCCTGAACCAGATTGGATTCGGGTACCCGTTTCTTTTCCTTTTGGGATTCAAGCCTCCCAAGTGGGCTTGGACCGCCTTAGGCCTGATCCTGACGGGTTACTGGCTGGCCTGGGCGCTCTACCCGGTGGCCCCAGCCAATTTCAACTGGCCGTCCGTCGGCGTGCCTTTCGCGTGGAACGCCCAACACAACTTCACCGGTTTCGCCGCGCATTGGAACAAGAATTACAACCTGGGAATCGCCTTCGATCAGTGGTTCCTGAACCTTTTCCCGCAGCCTAAGCACTGGGTTTATAACCCCGGCGGATATTTGACGCTCAGTTTCATCCCCACCCTGGGCACAATGATTCTGGGACTCATCGCGGGCCGCTGGCTGCGCGAGGCCGCGCCGCAAATCCCCTTGAAAAAGTTCCTGGTGGCCGGAGTGGCGGGAATTGCCCTGGGCTTCTTCTTCCACTTCACGCATATCTGCCCCATCGTCAAAAGAATCTGGACGCCGAGTTGGACGCTTTTCAGCGGGGGAATGTGCTTCTTGATGCTCGCGGCGTTTTGCTGGGTCATCGAGATGAGGCGGCAAAAAACCTGGGCGTATCCCCTGGTGGTCATCGGCATGAATTCTATCGCCGCCTATTGCATCGCCCATTTCATGGAGAATTTCCTCATCACCACTTTCCGCATTAATCTCGGCCCGCACTTCTTCGAATTTCTCGGCACCGGCCTCCAGCCCTTGATGGAAGGCGTCGCCGTGCTCTCCTGCTACTGGCTGGTGCTCTTCTGGATGTACCGCCGGAAGATCTTCCTCAAAATCTGAGTGGCCTGGGAACAGGGCAGTTGCAGCGCACAGGTGCGCGTAATGTGCGCTCCTCGGCGGCCGTTCGCCACTCAGGCGGAGATGGCAGATATTCTGAAAGATGCACGCGCCCTTGGAACAGCGGACACCAAAGGAGCAGAACTGAGCCGGTCAAGAGCCGCAGAGAAACGCCAAAAGCGCGTGTCTCTGCACTACGGCTTCCACTTGCCACTTCCCATAACAAGATTTTTGTGGGAGTATCTAAATTTGTGGCATCATCCACGGGTCTGTCCACCAAAATGGGTTCAACACGGCTCGCCGAGGGGGCGGGGGAGAAGTCGCGCTTGGCCTCTGTAAAAAACCTGACCATCAGAGAGGTATTTGAACTCGTCCGACCGGAACTTGCGCGCGTGGAGGAGGAGTTCGGCGTGCAGACCTCCACCGGCGTCCGTCCCATCGCGGAGATCGGCCAGTACCTTCAGGAGGGCGGAGGAAAGCGCTTGCGCCCCGCCCTAGTGCTGTTGTCCGCAAAGATGTGCGGGTACGACGGAATGGCTTCCATCCGTCTGGGCGCGGTGGTGGAGATGATCCACACGGCCACGCTGGTGCACGACGATGTGATTGATCAGGCGGATACGCGCCGCGGGCGGCCCTCCACGAATTCCCGCTGGGGGAATCCCATGAGCGTGCTGGCCGGCGACTGGCTCTACATGCAGGCCTTTAATATCGCCCTCAGCGAGCGGAATTTTCGAATTCTGGATGTGCTGATTCGCCTTACTCAGGTGATGGTGGAAGGTGAGTTGCTTCAATTGACCTCTTCCCGCAAGCCCGACGTCTCCGAGGAGTCCTATCTTGAGTTGACCTACCGCAAAACCGCCTGCTTGTTTTCCGCATGCCTGCGGCTGGGTGCGCTGCTCGGAGGCAAAAGTGAAGAAGAAGAATCCCGGTTGGGACAGTATGGCATCAACCTGGGGATGGCTTTCCAACTCATCGACGACGTTTTGGATTTCACTTCGTCCGAAGAGGTTTTGGGCAAACCCATTGGCAATGACGTGCGCGAAGGCAAGGTGACGTTGCCCTTGATCTACCTCCTTCAGCGATGCGCTCCGGCGGAAGCCCGCAAGGTGGCCGATATTCTCGAGGAAGGTGGATTCCAATCCTCGCGTTTTGCCGAAATCCTCGACCTGATTGACCGCTATGGTACGCTTCATGCGGCGCGGGAAAAGGCCCAGGATTACTCAGACAAAGCCCGAGGATTTTTGGAGAGCTTTCCCAACTCACCTTTCAAAGACGCGCTGAACTCTCTGCCGGATTTTATTCTGGAACGGGAATCTTAAGCCGGGTTTTCCCCACTGCCTTTCCCGCATGAAACATCGCCATGAGACCGAGATCAAACTGGCCGTGCGGGATGCCAGGGAAATCCGCTGGCGTTTGACGGAATTGGGATTTCGGCCGGTGCTGGCCCGTCATTTTGAGAGCAACTACCTTTTCGACTTTCCGGACCAGCGGCTGCGCAAAGCACGCTGCCTGATTCGGCTGCGCTTCGCCGGCGATCGAGGCTTGCTGACCTACAAGGGCACGCCGGTGAACTCTCGCGATTACAAGATTCGCCGGGAGATTGAAACCCATATCGAGGACGGCCACCAGATGGGTGAAATTCTCCTCCAGTTGGGCTTGCGGGAAGTTTTCTGCTACGAGAAGTTTCGCACCATTTATGCGCCGCGGGGAAAACGTGACGTCGATGAGGCGCCGCATGTGGTGTTTGATGAAACGCCTATCGGCAACTATCTGGAACTCGAGGGCCCGCAGCGCTGGATCGACGAGGTGGCGCGGCA
>JASHTZ010000306.1 GCA_030040295.1 Terriglobia bacterium
AAAATTCAGTGGCGGTCAGATTTCCTAAATGGTCCAACCGCCACAATCCCTTTGGTTCCGCTGATGGAATTTCCCACCTGCTTAGAAAGAGAAGTGAACACCGAATTGCATGGTGCGGTTGCCGGTGTTCATATAGCCTTTGCTCAAGAAGTCGTGGGTGTTGCCGGTGGTGACGGCGTCGATGGCGTTTTCAGGAATGGTACCGGTTACCGCGGCAGCCGTGGAACTGGGCGCCCAAGCAAATCCCGGCGTGGGCTGGGCATTGGTGGAAAACGCGTTTCCCAGCAGGTAGCCGTAAATCGGGGTGTTGAACACGTCATAGACTTCCCATCGGAACTCGAGTGATTTCGTCTCACCCCAATTGAATTGCTTGTAAACGGAGAAATCAAAATCCATAATTCCCGGACCGGTCAAGATGTTGCGGCCGGCGTTTCCTCCCTGGTTTGTGCCGATAGGAACCTGCACGAAATGGGCTTCTGAAAAAGCCTGGCTCTGGCTTACGGATTGAGGAGTGTTAGAGCCGGCCGTATAGAGGTTATACGTATACGCTCCCGTGGAGGAGTAACAGTCCGTGTTGGTAATCAAGGCGAAGCTGCTGATCGGTGCTTGCGGGTTGCCGATATCGGGCCGGGTGTTGGTGAGATATCCTTCGCCCTGAGCATCCGCGCAAGGTCCGAGGGGAATGCCGTTCAGAGGGCTGAAGGGCTGACCGCTCTGCAACGTTCCGATGCCGTTGAGGTACCACCCCCCGCCAAAGGCCTTCGCCGCGCGCGACCGGGTGGGAGTGGGCAGGCCCCAGATTTCGCTAAAGACGAAGCGCTGGCGCCGATCATAGGAGGAGTTGCCCCGCTCCGCGCCCAAGTTGTTATAAACTTGTGGAAACGGAGTGATGGCCTCGGCCGAGGAAATTCCTTCCGGCAGGTCGGTGAGTGACTCGAAAAATGAGCTCTTGAAAACGCGGACGCTGGGGCCAAAGATTTCGCTGTCTGTGTCGATCATATGGCTCCAGGTGTACGCAGTGGTGAAGGTAAGGCTGTTGCCGCGAATATTCAGCGTGCGGGTATTCAGAGTCGCCTGCAAAGCGTTATAAGTGGAAAGGCCGGCATTGGTCACGGAGGTGATGTCGCCGCGATTCGGATTGATTCTGGCGTTCAGGCACTCGTCACCGGTCCCGCCCACCAAGCATGAAGTGTTCCACCCTTGATAGGGATTCAGGTCAAGCCGCTCATAGAGCTTTGTCCCCTTTGTTCCCACATAGTTCACTTCAAACATCATATTATGGGACAGCTCTTGCTGGATGCCCGCTGACCAGGTTTGCGTGTATGGCGTTACAAGATTAGGGGAGACGGTATTCTGCGTCGAGCAGTTCGACAGGGGAACCGACCCGGAAGTTGTCTGAAGGGTGAAAGGGCTTGAGAAGTTAGTGGTTTGAGTCGAAAGAGTGCTGCTGCAAGCTGAAACTGTATCGGCAGCGACGTCCTGCCACGTCAAGGGCGAGTTGGGATAATTTCCTGTTGCCGGCAATTCAAGTTTGGGGCTGTTGGCTGTGGTTTCTCCCAGGATTGCCGAGGCACCGGCGGATGTAATGGTGGCAATCTGTGGCGAGATGGGTGCGCTTTGCCACATCAAGAGCGGAAGGTTGAGAGGCATTTGGTCATACATCATTGCGTAACCGCCGCGAAAGACCGTTTTGCGGCTGGCGCCCGGCGACCAGGCGATGCCAAAGCGCGGGCCAAAATCGCCCCCGCTGGTGGGAATGATGGGTCCGGCATTCGGGTTCAGCTTCAGGATTCCGTCAATGGGTTGGCCGAAGCGCTCATAACGTAGCCCCAAGCTTATGGTTAAATTGGGGTGGAAGCGAAAATCGTCCTGAATGAACACCGCCTCATCGCTCTCGCGCAAAGGCAGTTCCTCGGAGCCTTGCCCAATAATGACGCCTTGACTGTTGGTGATAACGTCGGGCAGGGTTTGCAGCACAGCCACGGCATTGGTGGGAAAAGTCTTGGGCGTGGAGATAAAGCTTTGAAAACCGCCGGCAACACCCGGCCCATTCCCGAAAAAGTAATGCCCCAAGTCGGAGGGGACGTCAATGATGTTGCTCTGCGTGTGGACAAAATCAACTCCCATCTTGATGAAGTGGCGGTTGTGGGTGACGGAAAAATTCTCCTGAACTTCATAAAGATTGCTGTGGGTGACGGCGGTGGAAGTGTCTGGCCCCAGGGTGAACTGTTCGCCGGCGGAAGGAAAGTTGTTTTGGTAGGCCCCGAAGTACCCAAAATTATCCCCAATGGTCGCGGAGGGAACGGCGTTTAACAGCCCGGGAGGCAAATCGTAAGGTCCCACTCCCTGCGCGATGCGGCTTGCCGAGAAACGCACCTCATTCAGCGAGCTGGAGCGGGCATAGCGCTCGTCCAACAAGGCGCTTTGAGTACGCTGATGAAGAATCGTGCGCGAGTCAGGCAATTCTCCCAAGTCGCTGAAGGCCACGTCGCCCGCGGGGTTCAAAACCGCTTGCGGCGTGTTGAGGTCGTCCACCAGGTAACGGCCATAAAAATCATTAGAGTCATTCAGGCGGCGGTCAATGCGGGCCGAGGCCTGATGATCGTAGAGATCGAACAAGTTGCCTTGCGGCACATCATAGCTGCCAAACTGCACTGTGGCAGGGCTTGCCAAACCGGTGGCGGCGTTTCCCGTGAAGCACGGGTTGGTGGTGCTGGGGGTGGGCAACGTTGAAGGCGCCGCGGCAAAGCAGGCGCCCTCCAAGCCCGGGACACTGTTAATCGAGGGAAATGCCAGCATCGTGCCGAGTGCAGGAGTGGGAGAAGCAATTCCCCGAAGCGCCGTCAAGCCGGAGGCCGTCGGCACCGTGGCGATTACCGGATAGACGTTTGAGAGATCCGAGCGCGAGCGGTCGTATTGATAGGATATAAAGAAGAAAGTGTCCTTCTTTGCGAGAGGGCCTCCCAGCGTGCCTCCCACCTTTTGCTCATAAGAGGGAGCGGGTGAGGTGAGAAGGGCGGCGGTCTCAGCGCGGGTCATGGCGTTAAAGTCGCTATTCTGGCCAAACCAAAATGCCGTTCCATGCACCTTGTTAGACCCGCTTTTAGTAATTACGTTGACCGTTGCACCGCTGTCGCGGCCGAATTCAGCCTTGGGGATGCTGGTGGAGATCGCATAGTCAGAAAAGATATCGGGATTGCTAAATTGCGTGGCCGCGCCACCGAAAATCGGTTCATTATTGCTGACGCTATCGACGATGAAATTGTTGTACCGGCCCCATGACCCACTGACGGCAAACGGCACCAGCGTGCTGGCAAAGCTGAAGGTTCTGACGCTTTCCACGCCCGGCGCCAATAATGCCAGGTCGTTTACGTCTCGCGTGAGGATAGGTAATTCGCGAATCTGCTGCTGATTAAAATCCTCCCCTGCTGTTGCGGTGTTAATGGTGGTCATCGGAGCGCTGGAAGCGACAACTTCCACCTTGGTGTTGACAAATATTTTCAGGATAAAATCTTCCTCAGTCACACGGTTTACGTCCACACTGACGGGATAATGCTCTTCGGGTTGGAATCCGCTGAACTGTGCACGCACGCGGTAGATTCCGGGCGGCACCTCGGGGATGACATACAGCCCCCGCGTCGCGTCAGTTACACCGGGATAAGTGAGCCCCGTCTCCGTATTCGTCGCGGTAATTCCCACACCGGAAAGAATGCCGCCCTGCTGGTCGAGGACCGTCCCGAGGATCGTGCCGCTGATAGTTTGACCTTTTGCCGGCGCGCCGAAAGCGAAGAGGGCCAGTGCGAGCGCAAGGCAACATCGCGAAGGCCAACGGAGGGAAAACATCGGTTTTCTCCTTCTTGAGAGACCTAGACGGCACCAATAAAATGGAGGACTCTCCATGTAAATCGCTGTGGTTTATCCCGTCATTTAATGTCGATGCGATTGGAACTGCGTTATTTCCATTAGCTGTTTAACAAAGGGCGAAGATTTTGTCAAGCGGTCAATGCGAAAGAAGATTCTTTTCCATACACGACCACATCTCGGGGCGGGCTTTCTACAAGAATTGGCCTAAGGAATTCCTATCAGAAACGACAAAGACTTGACAACACCCCCTCACAAGAGCTATATGAAACACGGTAGCGTAAGCAACATTTACTGAAGTCGATCAAAAGTAAAGCTGTCTCAAACCTGCGGGCGGGAGTCTGTAAACCAGCCCCACTCCGCGTTGCGCGATTGTGCCGGGTTGAGGCGCAAGGTAAGGGGTGCAGTCTCGAACTGCGCTGCATCCTGCGGTAGAAGCCTGCAATCAGGGTTGGCATGATTGACCCGATCAAGGTGGCATCACCTGCGAACTGGCACCTGCACGGCATCTTTACAGGGCCGTGTTGGCCCAATTTGACTGAGGCGATGTGTCCCCATTTTTTGCCTCGAAGCTTCAGCCTGCGTTCGTGCTTCCGCGGAATGGTGACAGGCCTATGGATCAACAAAACATCACATGTTGCCATTTGGAGAGAGAGGAGAGTCCTGCCGTGAGTAAAACCTCCGACCGGATCGGTCTCATTTTAGGTCTTTTCAGTGTGATTCTCATGACGGGATGCGGAGTCACGTCCACGTCCCTCCCGTCTGGTTTGCAGCCCGCCGGAGGGGGCTCGCTTTCCATCCAAACGTCAACGTTCCCCGATGCGATCACAGGCAGGACTTATAACCTGATATTGTCCACCTCAGGCGGAAGCGGCGTGCTTGCCAGTCCCACCGGTTGTGTGGTGGTTTCGGGTGCGCTGCCTTCAGGATTGTCGTGGACCAACGGACCAGCTTCGTCTCAATGCACTTTGACAGGGACGGTGACGAGCCAGGCGGGCACCTACTCTGTGGTTGTGCAGGCGACGGATACAAGCTCTCCGGCCAAGACCGATCAGCTCCCTTATACCATCACGGTTCGCAATGATTTCACCATAACACAAGCCTCACTCTTGACTGCGGTGCAGGGAAGACCTTACGGAACGGGAACGGGCTGCGCCCCCACAAGCGCCTGCAGCCAGGTCGTCACCACGAGTCTTGCTGCAACTGAACCGGCAATCGCCGGTTCCGGGTCCGCCTTGGGTAATGGCCCGGTTTCAGCCTGCGCAGTCCCGGCAGTGGGGGCCTCCAACCCTAATATTTCAACCGCCGTGGCTGCCACCGCAAGCGAGTGCGTGATATCCAGTACGGCTGTAGGTGCGGCGGGAAGTTATACAGCTTTTACAGTCAGCGTTACCGACACTCCCATCTCTATCTCCGGGCAAAGCACACCGGTAGTTCCTTCGAGGACCATCACCAAGACCTTCACTCTTGCCGTTGACACTCCGCTGCAAATTACGCAGAGCCTGGGAGCCACGTGGCCGGCCGCCGTGAACGGTCGCGCGTATGGATCCGGCTCGGGCTGCTCCGGCGGGTTATGTGCGTCGGCGGTTTATACTGTTACGGGAGGATTGGCTCCCTATATTTGGCCGGCTGCAACCCCTACCAGCATATCCACGACAGGTTTAAGCTGCACCGCATCCTCAGCCACGTACACGTGCAGCACTGCGAAGATTACCGCTGCGGCGGGGCCTTACAGCCCGAGCGTTGCGGTTTCTGACACTGCCAACCAGGCAACTCCGGGGGGGACACCCACCACGGACCCCAATAGCTCGCTCACCGGCTCGCTCACGGTTAACGCGGGGCTGAGCGGAACGCAAACTCCCTCCACACTGGCTACGGCCGTTAATGGCCGTGATTTCGCCAAGAGTTCGGATACGTGCGCCTCAGGAGCGGCTTGCGTCCCGATCATCTTCACTTTGAGCGGAGGCCTGCCAAACTATGTTTGGCCTGCCACGCTCTCGGGGATAACTGGATTTAGCTGCACGGCCACCGGCACCAACCTGGGCACTGACACCTGTTCGGCCACGGCCCTTTCAGCGGCGGCCACGACCTATTCAAGCGTCACCACCACGCCTTCGGACACAGCGAATCAATCCACTCCCAGCGGAACGTTCGCTTTCTCGACGTCCCTCACGGTGGTTGCAGCTCTAAGCGGGACGTCCACACCTACAACACTTGCCGCAGCCGTTACGGGTCGTGATTTCGGTGTAACCACGGACTCCTGTGCGGGACCGGCGGCTTGCGTGCCGGTAATGTATACACTCACGGGCGGCTTGCCGACCTATTCTTGGCCTTCGCCAAATACACTTTCCGGGGTGACGGGCTTTACCTGCGCTGCGGGCGGAACCGGAAACAGTACGGATACCTGCTCGGCCAAAGCGTTGTCGGCGGCGGCTGCCACCTACCCGAACGTGACGATCACGGGGACGGATACGGCCAATACGCAGGCGCCCAGCGGCGCGTTCACTTTCCCTGTTATGTCGCTGACGGTAAACGCGGCGCTTGGCGGGTCCCAATCGCCCGCCACGTTGGCTGCGGCGGTGACCGGGCGAGACTTCGCGGTAGGCAGCGACACATGCGCGAGCGGCGCCAAATGTGCGCCCCTGGTGTACACGGCAACGGGAGGATTGCCGAACTACAACTGGCCGGCCACCAATACCCCCTCCGGGATAACCGGATTCACTTGTACGATCGGCGGGACCGGAAACAGCACGGATTCGTGCTCGGCTCCATCCTTGTCTGTGGCGCAGGGGACCTACTCGAACATTAACATTACAGAAACAGACACGGCGAACACGCAGGCGCCGAGCGGGTCATTCACGTTCCCGAACACATCGCTGACGGTGAATGCGGCGATGAGCGGGACGCAGACGCCGGGGACGCTGGCGGCGGCGGTAACGGGGCGGGATTTTGGAAAGAGCACGGACACGTGCGCGGGCAGTACGGCGTGCGTGCCCTTGGTGTACACGGCGGCGGG
>JASHTZ010000307.1 GCA_030040295.1 Terriglobia bacterium
TGGCCGCCTTCAGGCTGGAATTCTGGCTCAGCGTGGCGATCACATCGCGGTCGCGGCGGTTGAATTCCGCGTCCTGCTCATCGAGTTGTTGCTCGGTGAGGCGGAGGTCGGCCTTCAGCCCTTCCTTGATTCTCGCCCTGAGAGCGGCATTCAGGGCGATAAATCCGACTGCCACCACCGCACACATTCCAAGGAAGGTGAGCAGAAACGCCCGCGTCGCAAGTGAGAAAGGCCGGCTCATTTACCCCTTCCATCCTTCCCAGCCGAATCGGAATCCGTTTCCTTGACAGGGATCAGGAAGTCCTCCTGAAGATTTTGCCCGGGATCGATAGTAACGTGCCGCCGGAAGAATCCCGCGGAGCGATGCCAGGCCACGAGTTCGTAAGTGCCGGCGGGAATGCCGGATAGGAAGAATTGTCCACCCTCGGTCGGCTTTGTCCAGTAAGGGGTTGCGAGCACCACGATTGCCGCGCTCATGTCCGGATGGATGTGGCAGTAGACCTGCACGATTCCCGGTTTGTCAAATTTCACGGAGCGAGTTTCTCCCGCCGGGTAATACCCCAGATCAAAGGGCTTCACCTTGGAGAGTGAGAAAACGTTGTGAAAAATGGGGTCCTCATTTGGAAAGGAAACCGTGGAGCCCACCGGCACTACAACAATCTCCGGGTCAAAGTGGCGGTTCTTTTGCGTCAACGTCCCTTGTGCGGGCGGTGCAGGACTCAAGCCCGTCCCCTCTAGGTAGATCACCAACCGCGCGAGTTCATCAACGCCGGGGTTTCCTGTGGGGGGCTTCTCAGAGCCTTCAGGATTCACTGCCGCGCCCCGCATGTCATAAGTCGGCAGCGTAACCCGCTTTTTCGTAATGACCTTGGTGATAACCACGCGACCTGCAATGCTTCCCCCACCGCCCACGGCGCTTGCCGCACCGGCGACTCCCCAAATTGCCAACGCCAGGAGCGCGGAAATCTTGTTCATGCTTGAAAGCCCGACCTTGAATGATCCAATTATCGCGTGAAGCCCCAATATACACTTCCAACCCTCGTGCTGCAAACCGTTGAATTGCTTGGTTCGGTCTTAATTTGAATGCCTGGCCTCCCCTAGGCACTACAGGCGGCGCAGCCGGCCCGGACAAGGTGCGGTGCATGGAATGATTTGGGCTAAAGGGTCTTGCGAGGGTTGGGGCACTGGCCCGTGCGCGGAGTCAAGCTGCCGCCGGCATCGAGGCAGGAAGCGACCCGCTGCGTGCTTCCGCCGGCCCGCCCGGCCCGCCTTGCTCGAGCGCCAGCGTGGCGGATTCAAGCCATTTATTTCCCAATCCCTGCGCATCGCAAACGAAAAGCCAGTGTCCTGAATCCAGCCAGACGTGTAGGCCTTGAATTTGGGACAGTCCTTCCCTCTGGGGAAATCGCAATACGGTCAGAGGACGAAGCTCAAAGTGCGCTTGAATTAGCGCGAAAGTCAGGACGGTCGACTCGGTTTTGAATACGATTCGAGAGGAAAGTTCGGAGATTTTCGCCAGCATCGCGGAACCTGCCGTGCCGCCTCGGGCAGCAAAAATCAATCCCACCGTTACCTCATCCTGCTTCCAGCGCCGAAGAGTTCCAAAAGCTTCCTCACGGGAAATTTCCATGCCGCCATCTTACCACACGTCCCTTTGCCAAACCTTGGGATTAACTTTTTCGGAATACAAGCTCGGACGCTTTGGCAAACACCCCGATGGTATCGCCGGCGCGCACCTGGCCGGTGGCCATCAGGCGATAGAGAGGATCCTGAACTTCGCATGCCAGAGTTTGTTGCAGGTTGGCAGCTCCATATTCGAGGTCGCAGCCGTGCTGGAGGAGTAGCGACTTAGCCCCGCTGGTAAACTCCAGCTCGAGGGGTATGCTGGGATGGTGGAAAAAGCCCTGCATCACCTTGTCGAGTTCAAGGTCAAGGATGCTGCGCAAATGTGCCGGGCGCAGCGGCTGGTAAATGATCGTGTTCTCGATTCGGCGCAGGAATTCGGGAGGGAAGTGCCGCCTCATCGCGCGCAAGGAAACGGTGCGAAAATGCCGGGCCTTGGAATCCTCCCCCTCAACTTGCGGCACGAAACCGGAAGCGGCGGTCGCCCGCAAGGTGTCTTTTGAGCCGATGTTGCTGGTAAAGAAGAAAAGGCAGGCGGAAAAATCCACGTGCCGGTTGCGCCCGTCGTTCAATTCGGCGCGGTCCAGCACCCCCAGGAGCAGGGAATAGAGAGAATGGTGAGCCTTCTCGATTTCATCGAAAAGGATTAGGGTAAAGGGGAACTCGGGAGTACGGTAACGCTCCAGGTTTTCGCGGGTGAAGACCGGTTCCGTATCCGCATGGCCGATGTAGCCGGGCGGCGCCCCCACCAGCCGGGCGATTTCGTGCTGCTGTTGGTACTCGGCGCAGTTGATCTTGAGCAGGGCATTGGGACTGCCCAGCAAAACCTCAGCCAGAGCCTCGACGGAATGGGTCTTGCCGCAGCCGGGCGGGCCGAGCATAAGCATGGACCCCATGATGCGCCGAAGTTGCCGTGCCTGGACTTCTATGCGCTGGAGGAGGCGCAGTATGGCGTCCGTGGCTTGGGGCTGGCCCACGACTTTGGCCGTCCAGCGCCGCGCGACGTGCTCCAACCAGGAACTCCTGGCGGATGGCCGCAGAGTCACCCATCCTTTTGTTTCGCGTTGTAAACCTGCGCTCGTGGGCATCCCTTTCTCTCCTCTGTTTCGGTCATTTGCCCTGCAAATTCCATCGGGTCTTGCTACCTCCTTTTCATCGGCGGAATGAGCCCGAAACATGAGAAATTGTGTTTACTATTATGATACCCAACAAATGCTCTTGACACGTTGGCATTATTTGCAATAAATCTCACTTTATGAAAGGACACCACCATACTGCGAATCCGGTCAGCGCCTATACCGTGAAGTCTCTGGTTAAAGCATTGAATATATTGGAGGTCTTAGCAGAGGAGGAGCCTCCCTATACGCTCACCCAACTCAGCCGCCGCCTGCATCTTCACGTCAGTACGGTTCACAGGCTATTGGTCAATCTGGTACGGCACGGGTTTGTGGAAGTGGACGCCGGCACCGGTGGATATCAACTCAGTTTTCGCGTCCTGCGCATGGGTTTGTGCGTGCTTGACCGGCTGGATTTCCGCCAAGCCGCTCTTCCCTTGTTGCGTGAACTGAACCAGCAAACCAAGGAAACTGTCCATCTGGCGATTTTGCAGGGAACGCAGGCGATTTCGATTGAAAAGTTTGACAGTCCGCAGCCGGTGGGCCTGGACGCCCGCCTGGGAGGACTAATGCCGCTATATTGCACTGGAGTGGGTAAGACCTTGCTGGCATATCAGGGCGATGATTTTTTGGAGAAGCTCGCCCAGTCGCCTGGATTCGCAAGGCTGACTCCCCACACCCTTACCGGCTTGCCGGAGGTGCGCAAGGAATTGGAACAAATCCGCGAGCAGGGTTTCGCTCTCGACCAGGAAGAAGCGGTTGAGGGTTTGCGCTGCGTTGCAGGCCCGGTTTTCGACCACACGGGACAAATTGTCGCAGCCTTCAGCGTGGCGGGGCCGGCGATGCGTTTAACTCCAACTCGAATCTCGGAAATTTCGCAGTTGGTGAAGGAGACCAGCCGACAGATCACCTACCGCCTGGGATTTCGGGGCGGAACCAAGCCCCCAGCAACTTATCCAGTGAATAAGGCGCGGCCAGCGGGCACCTAATAGACATTCACAAAGAGGCAGGACAATCTGTCCGCAAGAAAAACGGGCCTACTTCGCAGCCACGGCGCCGGCGGTATCCGGCTTGGGGGCGAAGTACCCGGGCCGCGTGCGAACAGTCAGCTTGGTTTTCGAGTTGGGCATGAAAGCATCCACTCGGATGGT
>JASHTZ010000308.1 GCA_030040295.1 Terriglobia bacterium
CCCCAACAACGAGATTCGCACCCACGATTTCAGTTCCTTCACCGATTTTCATTACATTTTTTCCTCGCATCACTTGGCCACTCTCACCGCCAATGTCTTCCCTCTGAGGCGCCAATTTGCCGACATCGATTCTTTGATTCCCGTTCCCGCGTCCTCCGATTACGGCCAGCACGGCTTCAAAATCACCCTGACCGATAACTTCATCACCTCGGGCGGAGGCATGTTCACCACGGTTGTGGACGGAATGCAATTCTACAGTTGGGGGCATGGCGAGGGCGCGGCCGACATGTTGGTAACTCCCAATGGCTGGGGCGGCAACTTCTTCAATAGCTATCAGCGCGACAGCAATGAGGAGCAGGTTTCCGAAATCTACAAACTCCCCCGCCTGAAAAGGTGGGGTAAGAATGAATGGACCGTGGGAGTGAGCTTCCTGAACCGCTCTTACGGAGGCGTCAACCGCTCACGGACCATAAGCATTTTGCGCCCCGACGGCACTACGGATGAACAGATCAATTTTCTGGGTCCGGGGCTTTTGGGAACGCGGGACTTCGGCGGATCTCTTTTTGTGTCAGACCACTGGGTGCCCGTCGAGCGGGTTTCTTTCGACTTCGGTTTGCGATACTCCGGCGAAACCCTGGGCTCAGGCGCGAATTTGGCACCTCGACTGGGCGTCGCCTTCGCACCCGGCAAGAACGGCAAGACCGTTTTTCGTGCCGGCGTGGGCCGTTTCTTCGCTCACACACCCCTGCTGGCGGGTGATTTCCCCAATAACCCCGCCCGCCAGGTGAGCTTGTTTGATGATTCGGGCGACCTCCTGGGTCCGCCGGTTACTTATGCGAACGCGTACGGCGACATCAACTCCCAGGGGCAATTGGCGGCCTCCACAAGGCTTCCCGGCATTGTGCCCTACAATTGGACCTGGAGCGTGGAAGCGGACCATGAGCTGAATCCGCGTGTGATGTTGCGCCTGAGTTTCCTCTCCAGCCGCGCCTACGATCAGTACATCGTCAACCCCGTTACGGATCTGGCCACGGGTCCCGCCATGTTGCTCACTCCCCATGGCGCTTCCCTCTACAACGAGTTTGAATCCACTGTCCACTTTCGCATCAATCGATTCACCGAGTGGAACGCCTCCTACGTCTTCAGCCAGGCGCGCGGCGATCTAAATACGCTGACGCAATTATTTGTCCCCTTTCAACAGCCAGTGATTCTTCCCGACACGTATGCCAATCTGGGCTCGGATATTCCCAACCGGGTTCTCACCTGGGGACGGTTCAAGACCCACATCTGGGGAATTGAAGCGGGTCCGGTGGTTGATCTCCATTCAGGATTTCCCTATGCCCCGGTCAATATGATGCAGGAGTACGTAGGCACGCCGAACATCGAGCGTTACCCGCAATTCGCATCTCTTGACTTAAAGTTGAGCAGGGAATTCCGCCTGCCCTTCCCACTCGTCAGAAAGCACCTGATGCGCGGCTCGCTGACCATTTTCAATTTGACCGACCATGCCAACCCACGAGATGTTTTCACCAATATCTCCTCTCCGAATTTCGGCCACTTTGTGGGGAACCAGCACCGCCTCTTTGACGGCACGCTGGACGTTCTCTACTAGTCAGCAAACAAGCCTCCGCTCCAGCAAGGCGCGGGGGGAAGTGTGGAGAATGGATTTGCCGTGCTCGTAACAGGTGAGTCCGAATTTGACGTCCCGACCGGTTGCTCAGGTCTTTGCTACTTCAGGGACTGCACGCAAAAAAACAGAATGCCCCCTACGGCAGCAAGGGCCACAATAAACATGCCGACCTTATACAAAAAAACCTTTCGGTCCGCGGGCCCGGCAGTACGTTCATTGATCATTTCGAACATGGCGACCTCCTTGATCGTGCCCACTACCTCGGGCATGGAGGCTGATGATCGGGGTGTTGAATCAGGCCGCAGGACGGGCCGTCTGGAGAGGGTAGGAGGTTGGCAAGGCGCATCGTGCGCGTGGGAACGCCCCCCATTCCTTCCGGTCAATCGAGCGGCGAAACCGCTTCCTTACCTGGTTAAACTCTAGTCCAAAGTTTGGGAAAGTCAAGCGGCACAGGAAAAATCCCTACGGCCAAGACTCTTCGACGTCAGAGGACAGGAATGCTGCTGTCCCTTCGAACGCAAATCACCGCCCAAGGCGCGGACAATCGAATAATCTTCTTGACAAAAATCGGGAAGCCTACTACATATGGTGGTAATGTAGTGCGCGACCACAAATAGTGGTTCCGCACGCAGACTTTAATGATTTCAGCAAAGGAGGGGATCAATGGCAGCGAAGAAGGCCAAGAAAAAGAAGAGATAAGCACGGAACAAGTTTGACTTTCCTCCTTTCCCCAGGCCCGCTCCCCCAAGCGGGCCTTTTTTGTTCCTCATTGTCCGCCGATCCGCAACGAAAAGCCTTAACCACAGAGATCACAGAGAAGCACAGAGAATTCCATGTTTACGAACTTCTACACGCTCTGTGGTGAGGCCCTTTTCGCAAACACCAGCGAATCGATTTCTTTTCGGTTGAAGCATATGCTCTGAGGGAAGCTAGTGAACGCCTCGCGGCAAGCATTTCTACGTAAAGCTCACCTTCACATCCTCGCGGTCAGCTTCTGCAACCTGGAAGAGCGCATGCGGTTGCAGGTGCATGAAACCGGCCACGAAGTTGGCGGGGATTTGGCCGATTCTAATATTGAAAGAGTTCACGTCTTCATTGTAGCGGCCACGCTGCCCGGCGATTTTTTCCTCGAGTTCCGTAATCCGCCCTTGCAGTTGCATGAAGTTGGCGTTGGCTTTCAGGTCGGGGTAATTTTCCGCTACGGCAAAAAGTGATTTCAGCGCGCCGCTCACCATCCCGTCGGCCTGCGTCTTTTCCGCAGGAGTGGTGGCGCGCAGGTATGCGGTGCGCGCATCGGTAATCGCTTGCAGCGTCTTCTGCTCATACTGCATGTAACCCTTGCAGGTGTCGATCAACTTCGGCAATTCGTCATGCCGCTGCTT
>JASHTZ010000309.1 GCA_030040295.1 Terriglobia bacterium
GCTGTACTGGTTGCGCAGATCTTCCTCAATACTCTTAAAAGTCTCATCGAGTGGGTGCTTCTTATTCGACTCGAAGAAGCGCCCACCGGTTTCCCTGGAGAGGCGTTCGAGAATTTTCTTGCCATCGGGGCGTGATTCCTGTGAGCGGGGATACCCTCCGCCGTGCCGACCCATTCCGCCGCCCATGCCCCCCATGCGTCCGAAACCACCGCCGCCACCCTCTTCCTCCGACGAAAAGTAGATGGAATACACCAGCGTATCGGCGCGCTGGGCGGCCTCAATGGCGCTGGCCAGTGTCTTCTTGCTGCCGCGATCAACACCATCGGAAAGGACGATCAGGGCCTTGCGCCCTTGCAGCTTTGCGGTAACATCGTTGGAAGCGAGGTAGACAGCATCGTAGAGCGCCGTGCCTCCGCCGTGAAATCCTCCACCTTGCCCGCGTCCCCAGCCGCCTCCCCCCGGCCCTCCACCTCCCTGTCCCGAATCCGGATCGTCGGAGCTCGAGCGGCTGCCGATTTGCAACTGCCCCAGCGCGGCCTGCAACTTCTCGCGCGAAGAAGTCAGGTCCTGGTCGAGCGTGACGTCGCGGTCAAAATTAATGACGAAGGCATGGTCATTATCGACGCGCAGGACCGCATCGAGAAAGGTTGCGCTGGCGTCCTTCTCCTGTCCGAGGACGCGGCGCTGGCTCATGCTGGTATCCACCAACATGCCGAGGGTGAGAGGCAGATCGGTCTCGCGGGAAAAATACTTGATGGTCTGGAGATGATCGTCTTCCTTCAGCTCGAAGTCGCTCTGCGTCAGGTTACGGACAATCTCTCCCTTCTTGTCGCGCACCGTGGCAAGCACGTTCACCACCTTCACGTGCACCGCGATGGGCGGGGCCTGGGCAGGAGCGGCGGCCGGAGCGGGCGACTGGGTGGGCGATTGCTGCGTTGCGGGCGCCTGCTGGCCACGCACGGTTGGAACCGCAAGCAGAAGCGCCGCCACAGAGCAGAGCCAGAGTCCGCGCCCGACTACACGCGGTGGCACGACGTTTTCTACGGGATGGGCTGGATCCAGAATTTCCCGATGATTGATGCTCATGACAATTTTCCATCTCTCCGGCTGTGAGCCGCGCAGCGAGGCGTCAATCTACCGCGGAATTGCCGGCTCGAATTTCGCCTTTCCTCATTAAGGGGGAACCCATTCGGTGCGGTCCTCATTTTGACACACATTTGCTCCCAATTTAGATGGGAAAATATGCTCTTCGGTTGTGCTGCTAGCGTAGTGCTCCACAGATCACGCAACATGTAGCGCCGCCCTTTAGGGCGACATGCCGAGCTAAAGCGCGGCGCTACATCAATCGCGCTCAGTTTCCAATGTTGCGATATCTGTAGCCACTACACTGGAATCCGCATCGACCGGATGCCAGGCGGCGCCTCGCGCCAACGGCGGCCCCGCCGTGCACCTTGCTGGCCTCTTGCCGGACGGAGTGAAGCCACTTAAGATATGGCTGCCTAAGGTTGCATCATCTCTCGATCCCGGTGCCGGCGGTGTATTTCGCCGTTCGAAGGGCGAATCCACAAAAAGGTCTCGGCATATGTTCAAAAACTTGCATGTAGCAATTCCGGGCCTCTTTCTGATGGGAGTTGTGTCCATGTCCAACGCTGACCAAAAAATTTCCGCACAATCGCCCCCAACCGCTACGGATGCCGACGCTTTCATCAAGAACGCTGAAGCCAGGCTGCTTGAGCTCAACACCGTCGCCAGTCGCGCCGACTGGGTGAAGGCGACCTACATCACTGACGATACGGAATTTCTTGCCGCTCAGGCCGATGAACGCGCCATCGCCGCGCAGGTGGAATTCGCCAAGCAAGCCACGCGATTCGACGGCCTGAAGTTACCCGCCGATCTCGCGCGCAAGATGATGCTGCTCAAAACATCGCTGGTGATGCCTACTCCCGCCGATCCTCAGGCAAGCGCGGAGCTGACCAAAATCGTCTCCGGCCTGGAAGGCGCATACGGCAAAGGCAAGTGGTGCCCTCCGGGCAAGGATAAGTGCCTGGACATCGAGGACATCACGCGACTTATGGCCCAAAGCCGCGACCCCAATGAATTGCGCGACGCGTGGGTGGGCTGGCACGCAGTCGGTAAGCCTATGCGCAAGGATTTCGCGCGCTTCGTCGAGCTTTCGAACCAAGGTGCCCGCGAACTGGGTTTCAAGGATACCGGCGCACTGTGGCGCTCCAAGTACGACATGCCTGCCGATGACTTTGCGCGCGAAGTCGACCGGCTCTGGGAACAGGTTCGGCCGCTTTATGTTCAGCTTCACGCTTACGTGCGTTGGAAGCTGCGCGAGAGATACGGCGCGCAGGCCGTGCCCGCGAACGGCCCCATTCCCGCAGATTTGCTCGGCAACATGTGGGCGCAAAGCTGGGAGAATATCTATCCCCTCGTGGCGCCCGCTGACGCCGGTCCCGGCTACGACCTCACCGAAATCCTGAAGAGCCGCAACACCGACGCGCTGGGCATGGTCCGCTATGGTGAACAATTCTTCACTTCGCTCGGGTTCGCTCCCCTGCCCCAATCGTTTTGGGAGCGCTCAATGTTCACCAAGCCGCGCGATCGCGACGTGGTTTGCCATGCCAGCGCCTGGCACGTGGACTTTGACCAGGACCTCCGCCTGAAAATGTGTATCGACATCACGTCCGATTATTTCCAGACCGTGCATCATGAGTTGGGCCACACGTTTTATCAGCGTGCCTACCGGCAGCAGCCCTATCTGTTCCGCGACGGCGCCAACGACGGATTCCATGAGGCCATTGGTGACACCATCGCGCTCTCCATCACTCCGCAATATCTCGTGAAACTGGGATTCTTGAGCCAGGCGCCCGATCCCTCGAAGGATATTGGCCTGCTGATGCAGAAGGCGCTCGCGAAAGTCGCCTTCCTGCCGTTCGGATTGCTCATCGACCAATGGCAATGGAAAGTCTTCTCCGGAGAAATCACACCCGCCCAATACAATCGGTCGTGGTGGGCGCTGCGCTTGAAGTATCAGGGCGTCGCTCCCCCCGTTGAGCGCAGTGAAGACGACTTCGACCCCGGCGCGAAATATCACGTGGCCGCGAATGTTCCCTACACGCGCTACTTTCTGGCCGCCATTCTGCAATTCCAGTTTCACCGCGCCCTCACGCAGATCGCCGGGTGCAAAGACCCCCTTAATCGTTGCTCGATCTACGAAAACAAGGAAGCGGGCGCGCGCCTGGCCAAAATGCTCGAAATGGGCGAAAGCCGCCCCTGGCCCGACGCCCTTGAAGCCCTCACCGGCCAGCGGCAAATGGATGCCACCGCGATTCGCGACTATTTCGCGCCGCTGGAGAAATGGCTGGAGGAGCAGAATCTGGGAAAGCCGATAGGATGGTAGAAAGGGCTCATTCGTCAGACATCGACCGGCAGGAGGGCGGATTAATTATCAGATGCGAACCCGAGTGGGTCAACTTGGCAATTGATGTTCGAGAAGATGCTATAATTCAAGTGGCCGATGGGACGCAACAAAGACTTGAGGAAGAGAATCGCCGGCCTTGAAGACATCATCGTGGCGCACGAGGTCAAAATTCGTGCTGAGCTCGCCAAAGCCAATCCGGACGAGACTTTGATCGAAAGTTAGGAGCGCGAAATCGCGACTTGGAAGGCAACCGTGGCGCGCTTAACGCGGCGAATGAAAAGAAGTTGGTGATTGATGTCGACTAAGTCCGCTACTTCATTATCGACGATTGTACGAATGCTTGATGAGGTAGAAGAATACTCTCGCTCCCTGGAAGCCCTGCGCCGCAGGATGAGACGTCACAAGCCCGGCAGCGCTGCCTATCACGACCTCCTGCCGGAACTCTCCGTTCAATTCGATGTCCTGAAATTGAAAATCGAACATGCCAGCCAAGCACTTGAGGACTACGAGGACTCACTCCCCGAGGAATCCTAACGAAATCCAATTCTCAATCAAACTCAAACCTCGGTTTGGCCTGTTCATTGCCGAGGCGGCCGGGAGTGATTTCGGCGATGAAGTAATTTTCGCCGCGTACGGGGCTGGCGGCCAGGCGGCGCAGCATGGCAATTTGGCCCACGTGCGCGATGCTATCGGCGATGGGGCCTTGAAACAACGCTTCAGGGGAACAAGCAATCGGCGTGGCCGACGCCAAGCGCTTGTCCAAGGCTTGAAGAGAGGCGAAGAAGCGCGCTGTTCCCTTCTCCCAGTCGAGAGGCTTGGACCCGCTCCAGGCTTCTTTGCCATCGGCAATGGTCACGGCCCAGTCGAGCAGGTCGCCCAGGTGGCTGAGGATTTCACCGGGCGTGCGCGTGGTGGCGCCGGCGCGGAAATCGGCAAAATTTGCGGGCGCGCCGCGCAGTGCTTTGCCGCCGCGGTAGGCAACCGTGGCAAGCGTATGGCGCAAGAGTTCAGTCTTGGGGTCAGGCATGGATTCTCAGACCTGCTTTCCCTTCAACCCGCTCGCGGCGAGGTTCGAAGTGTTCTGCCACCACGCCACGTCGCCCTGACTGTCCGCGAATCGGCGCAGGCCGGCTTCCTTGATGGCCGCGTCGGGAACCTTGTGCAGAAGCGCATAGCCGGGATGCTTGTCGGTCTTGTAGGGATCGTTGCGCGCGGCATTGTAGCAGCAGATCAATGACCAGCGCGGATTTTCCGAACGATTCTGGTCCGACCGGTGCAGAAGATTGCAGTGGAAGAAGAGCGTATCGCCGGGATCCATTTCCACGTGGACCAGTTCCATGCGCTTCAGGATTTCCGCCACGCGATCGCGGTCCGCGCCGGCCTGCTCGCCGGTGAGCACGTGCTCGATGCGGCCAAGATTGTGGGAGCCGCGAATGACCTGAAGGCAGCCGTTCTGGCGCGTCGCCGGGTCCATGGCGATGTATGCGCTGCCGAGGAGCGGAAACAATGCGCCGAACATATACCAGTATCCGTAATCCTGATGCCACGCCCAGGCGCCGCCGATTCGCGGGTCTTTCATGATCACTTTTGAGTGGTAATGGTAAACCTCGCCCTCCAGGAGCTTCTCCATCGAATTCACAAGGGATTCGCAGCGCGCGAACATGCCGTAGAGCGTGTCGCCCGGTTGATTCCACCCGGAAAGGCGCACCGTGCCGCCCTCGCCGTCCTTGCGGCCGAAGGAATGCTCGTCGAGCTGCCGGTCTTCCTTCGCGGCGCGCGCGAGCAATCCGATTTCCTCAGCGTCGAACTGCCCTTTGGCCAGCACGTAGCCGTTCGCATGGTAATCGCGCACCTGCTGCTCGTTTAACGGACCTGTTGCCATGGATTTCACCTGTGGTACGACCGTGGATTGCGTTCGATTCCGAGTGTAGAACCCCGCGCGAGCATATGTCAACCGCGTCGAGGCCGCAGCGGGCGTTCGCTGCCTCCTCAAAACATTTCTCTTGACAGTTCTACTACAGAGTAGTAGTGTTCATGACTGAATAGTAGGGAGAGATGGCGCAACCCAGACTCACCCAACTCGAACTTCGAATCCTGGAAGCCCTTTGGGCGCAGGGCAAGGCCTCCATCCGGGAGGTTCAGGAGGCCTTTCCGCCGCCGCGACCGGCTTACACCACGATTCAGACCACCGTCTATCGCCTGGAAAAGAAGAAGGCCGTGCGCCGCGTGCGCAAAATCGGGAATGCCCACATTTTTGAGGCCACCGTCGCGCGCGATGCCGCGAGGCTGCGGTTCCTGGACGGAATCCTGAGCTTCTTCGGCGGCCGCGCCCTCCCCATGATGGCGCAGTTCGCGGAGGCCGGGAAACTGACCCTGGACGACGTCCGCGAGTTGCAGAAAACCGTGCAACAGCTCGAAGCGCGAAAGCGTCGCAAAGGAAAAAGGTGATTTCCATGATGGGCGAATTGATTAACCATCTCTGGCAATCCACGGTGTTCGCAATTCTCGCCGGACTTCTGACGCTGGCGTTTCGCAAGAACCGCGCCCAGGTGCGCTATTGGATTTGGTTCAGCGCGTCCGTAAAATTCCTCGTTCCGTTTTCGCTTCTGCTGGCGCTGGGAAGTTATTTCGGCCGAACGCCTGTGGCCAAGAGCCTTCCTGTGCCGGCGATCAGTTCCACAGTCGTGCAGGTTGTCGAGCCTTTCCCCGTTCTCGCTCCACTCATTTCTTCACCACAACCCCAAACTGATTGGCTTCCCATCGTGGTCATCGGTCTGTGGGCGTGCGGCTGCGCAGGCGTACTGTTGATTCGACTGAGGGCTTGGCTGCGCATTCGCGCCGCCGTGCAGGCGAGCACGCCGATACAAATTCCCTTTCCTGTCCCGGCGCGCACCACAGCGCACCTTCTGGAACCGGGCATCGTGGGCATCTTTCGTCCAATGTTGCTCCTCCCCGCCGGGATTGTGACGCGTCTCGCACCGAAACAATTGGAGTCGATCCTTGCCCACGAGATGTGCCACCTCCGCCGCCGCGACAATTTGACGGCGGCGATTCACATGATTGTGGAAGCGCTCTTCTGGTTTCATCCCTTCGTCTGGTGGATCAGTGCACGCCTGATGGAAGAGCGCGAGCGCGCCTGCGACGAAAGTGTTCTGGAATTGGGCAGCGAACCACAAATCTACGCCGAAAGCATCCTGAAGACCTGCGAATCCTGCGTGGAGTCGCCCCTGGCGTGCGTGTCCGGAGTCACGGGCGCCGATTTGAAACGGCGAATTGTGCGCATCATGACCCAAATGGGCGGAACGAATTTGAACTTCAGCAAGAAGCTGCTGTTGGCGAGTTTCGCGGTCGCTGTCGTTCTCGGGCCACTGCTCTTAGGCCTTAGAGTGGTGCCGCAGGTTTGGGCGCAAAGCAGCGAGCCTGGGACCGCGAACCGGCCCGCATTTGAAGTGGCATCGATTAAATCCAATCCGGGCTGCCAGAACAAGCCGCCGCAGGGTGGGACCTTCACCCCTTCACCAGACCGGATGGAGAGGCCGTGCGTCAATCTGAGAACCTTGATACAAGCCGCATACGGAACCTTCCGCGACGGTATCACGGTCGACCCGGAGCCATTGCACATCGAAGGCGGACCTCAATGGATACGGTCAGACTTTTATAGCGTATCCGCGAAGGCCGCAACTGCGCCGGCACACCCAGAAATGATGAACGGTCCGATGCTTCAGGTGCTTCTCGAAAACCGCCTCAGGTTAAAGACTCATTATGAGCAGCGGGAAATGCCCGTCTATGCGATGACTGTAGGAAAGGGCGGCCTGAAACTCCAACCGCTGGCTAAGGGCGCGTGCACGCCTATTGACTTCGTGCATCCCCCTCCACCGCGCAAGCCGGGGGAGCTGCCGAACATCTGCGGCATCGTGCTGGTGGGACGCACGGAAACGGGCGATATGAAGATCGATTTTCGCGGGAACACAATGGCGCAATTTGCGCAGCGGCTCTCGCAACTGGCGGGTCGTGACGTCTCCGACAAAACTGGTATTCCGGGCATGTTCAATTTCCACTTGGAGTTCACGCCCGACCCCGCTATTCCAGGTCAGAACTTCCCCGGAGGTGCTGGAAGCGCGAGTCCTGCCACAAATCCCGCCAATCCCTCATCCGCTCCCGAAAGTGGACCCGATCTGTTCGTTGCCCTACAGGAACAGCTTGGCCTGAAGCTGGAATCCACCAAAGGCCCAGTGCAATTTCTCATCATCGATCACATTGAAAGGCCGACGGAGAATTGATTTTTATTAAGGGGTAGCCACAGTCAATGCTTTTTTGACTGCGGGTTCTTCCGTACGCGCAAAAAGCCCACCGCCAAAAAAGCCTTGACCGCGGCTACCATCTTACAACCTTGCGAAGGCGCGCCCCAAGGGAGCGAGTGTCTCTTCGACGTCGCGGTCGTCGTGAACAGTGGAGACATACATTCGCCCGTCGGGAACCAGGATGACGCCTTCTTCCATTGCCAGGAAGAGGAAACGCCGCAGGCGCTCCGCATCGTCCTCGAGAATGTCACGGTATTCCCACATCTCGTTGCGGTTGGTGAAATGCAGGCACAGCGCGGCTCCGAAGCCCGTGACCTGGAGAGGAATTCCGTGCGCCCGGGAAAGTTGCAGCAGACCAGTGCGAAGTTTTTCGCCCGTGCGGTTCGCCCGCTGAATGGCCGCCCCACCATCGCGCGCCAATTCCTCAAGCGCCGCATTTGCGCCCGTAAGAGAAGTCGGATTGCCGTTGAAGGAACCGCCGAAAACAACTCCCTTCGTGAACATCTGCTCCATGATTTCCCTGCGGCCGGCAACCACGCTGAGCGGAAGCCCGCCGCCCACGGCTTTTCCGAACGTGGCGCAATCGGGAATCACGCCGTAGTGGCTCTGCGCGCCTCCCACGGCCACGCGGAAGCCAGTGATGACCTCATCAAAAATCAGCAACGCCCCATGATGCGAGGTTAACTCGCGAGCCGCCTGCAAATATCCGGGGCGCGGCATCAGGCATCCGCTGTTGCAGAGGATGGGCTCCATGATCACTGCCGCAACCTTGCCCGAGTTCTGCGTGAGCAGGCGTTCGAGCAGTTCCACGTCATTCCACGGCGCGACAACGATATTTTCAACCGAATTGGCCACCTGGCCTACGGACTCACGCACCACCTTGGGGTTTTCCCGCGGACCCGTCTGCGCGGCGGCAGGGTGGTGGCTGTGCAGCACGGAGTCCATCCAGCCGTGATAGTGGCCTTCGAATTTCAAAATCAGCGGGCGGCCGGTGAAAGCGCGCGCCAGGCGCTGCACAAGCTGCACGGCCTCGCTGCCGCTGGAGGTGAACGCCACGCGCTCAGCGCAGGGAACGGAGGACTGAATGCGCTCGGCGACGGCGATTTCCAGCTCGTGCTGCGCGCCGTAATTGTAAGGCCGCTCCGCCAGCGCCCGCATGGCTTCCACCATGCGCGGATGGCAGTAGCCGAGGATGTTCGGCCCCCAGCCAAGCTGGTAATCGATGTACTCATTTCCGTCCACGTCCTTCAGGCGGGCGCCGCCTCCGCTGGAAAAGTATAGCGGCACGGGCGAGGTGGCTCGCACAGGGCTGCTCACCCCTCCGGCCAGCGACTTCCTGGCCCGCTCAAAAAGCACACGAGATTGCTCCCAGGATCGGCTCATTTATCGGCTCTCTTCTCCCTCATAAGCCTGCGCAGTGGATCCGCGAACCACCAACTCCGTGGGCACCGTCATTCGCCCGGTATTTGCAGCGCCGCCGCGAATCTGTTCAATCAGGGCGCGCACCGCCAGCCGCCCTACTTCCGCGGAATCGGTTCGCATGGTGGTGATAGGGCGGTCGGACTCCACGCCCAAATCATCGAATCCCATAATGCTCATGCGCCCCGGCACCTTGATTCCCGCCACGGCCAGAGCGTCATTCGCGCCCAAGGCCACGATATCGTTGGTGGCGATCGTGGCCGTGGGAAGCGATTCCATCGACAGAATCGATTGCATCGACCGGTAGCCGGAGAGCATACTCGACTGAAGGTCCGGCCATTGCAGGAACACCACCCAGCGCGGCTCGTAGCGCACCCCCAACGAGGCCAATGTCTGCCAGAAGGCGATGTATTTCTCGGAATTGGGGAACCCGATAAAACCGATATTGCGGTGTCCCAGGCCGTGCAGATAAGTCAGGGCCTGGCGCATCCCGCTCGCGTAGTCAATTCCTACCGAGGCCGAGCGGTCGTCCAGCAACAAATCCACAAAGACCAGAGGCGTAGCCGCCGCGCGTAGGCGCTCCAGGAATCGCCGGGGCGCTCCACCCACCACCATGTACCCCGCGACGCCGCTCTCCACGATCGGAGCGTCGTCTGTCAGGACGTGGAACAGCAGACGGTAGCCGCTCTGCTGGCAAGTTTTCTGAACCCCCAGCAGAATGCGGTTGTACCCGACCGAGACAAATTCAAAAATCTCTTCGCTAATCACGAAGGCCAGTGTCCCCTGAAGGGTTCCAGCCGGAACACCGGTGCTTGGATCCTGGGAGGTCCAGGAGGCGCTGGGCGCTCCGGACACAAACGTTCCCTTGCTTGGACTGCGGACCAGCACGCCTCCCTCAACCAGCGACTCAATGGCTTGGCGGACGGTGGTGCGTGAAGTTCCAAATCTTACCGCCAGTTCGCGCTCCGAGGGGAGCTTGGCCCCCCTCAAGAATGCCCCCCGCTCGATTTCACCGAGGAGAAGAAGCCGAAGTTGCTCACTTACGGGTTCTGGAGAACGTGTTAGAAGTTGGCGAGATTTGTACCGCACTGGACCATTTTCTTCCAAGCCATAGTCGCTGTCAATCGTTAGTTTTTCAGGTATATTTGCCTTGACTAGACCATCTACCTCGAACATAATGACCGCGATAGACCAAAGGCAAAAAATCTCTTCCGAGGGCCTTCCGTGGTGAACCAACCGCTCTGCCGACTGGATGGAAAGACCGCCTTCATTACTGGCGCCGGCGCTGGGATTGGAGAAGCAACGGCTAGGCTCTTTGCCCAGCAAGGTGCGAGCATCGTGGTGTTTGACCGCGACGGTTCAGGCGCCGAAAGCGTAACCGCAGCTATTCGCGCCTCCGGTGGCCGGGCCCTCTCCGCCGCCGGCGACGTGCGGGATTCCGAGGTGGTGAAGACCGCCGTGAACCGCGCCGGGGCGGAATTCGGAGGCGTTCACATCCTAGTGAACAATGCCGGCGTTTATCCCCGCTCTTCCTTGATGGAGATGACCGACGAGCAGTGGAATGAAGTCCTCGATATTAACCTGAAGGGAGTCTTCCTCTGCTCGCGTGCCGTTGCGCCGCAGATGATCCAGCGGCGGGAGGGAAAGATCATCAACATCTCTTCCGTAAACATTCACGTTGGGGCGCCAAACTTTTCGCACTACATCGCCTCCAAGGGCGGCGTGGTCGGGTTCACGCGCGCGCTGGCCCGCGAATTGGGCGATTACAACATTCATGTTAACGCTGTGACGCCCGGGGCGGTTCAAACCGAGGCCGAAAAGCGCCTTGTGGCAGCGCAAGGGAAGGCAGGCGATGAAGCGGTGGCAGCAATCGTGGCGCGGCAATGCCTGAAGCGCCGCATTCAGCCGGCGGAAATCGCCGCCGTTTGCCTGTTCCTCGCTTCGGATCTTTCCGACTCGATGACCGGCCAGACGCTGAACGCCGATTGCGGAAACGCGCTGTACTGATGAACGGCGTCCGGCATCAGACGGCTGATCACTCTCCATGATAGGGTAATACCTGGAGGCT
>JASHTZ010000310.1 GCA_030040295.1 Terriglobia bacterium
CAGGAGGGCCAGATGCGTACGCGGGCCGTCCGCAACCTGTCTAGCCTCAGCGAGTTACCATTAAACTGATACTTTCATCGACGATGGAACCCAAATTGCCAAGTTATGTCGCGAGTGTCGCGGGATTGGTGTCTATGGGCGAATTTGCGCAGACCATGTCGAAGTTGGAAACCAGGCTCTTGCATCCTTCGCTGCCCCCGACCGCGCCGTCAAACCCTAGAAAAAACGAAGCTGGGAACTTGTTGAAAATAAAGACTCGGAAAGGGCGACTTTTGAAAAAAGAAGCTGAGAAGTTATCGAAAACAAATAAAAGCGGACAAAAAGTCTAATATCCCTTTTCGCCCACATCGGCACGGACCTTGCCGGCAAAGCTTCGATAAACATGAATCGTGTAGGCCGTCGCCAAAGCCATTCCGATGATCCACCACACCAGGCCGATGCGCAGGCCGTAGTCGCCGGCTTTGGCGTTCTGGATGGTGAGCGAGTATGCAGGATTGGTGCTGGCCGGCAGAACCAGCGGATAGAGTCCAAACACCACGCTGGTAAGCATGCCCGCGATGTAGGTGCAGGAGGCGAGAAAGTTCTTCAGGTCGTCCTGCCGGCGCATGAACCACGCCATTCCGGCGAGGCCAAACAGGGCTAGCGCCGGGAAAATATAACCCCAGGGATGCGCAGTCAGGTTAGTGGGAACTTCCGGCTGAATCGCAAACGTAACCGCCGTAACCACGATGGTGAGGGCCAGAGTGATCCACCAAATCCGCCGCGCGAGGAATCGCGACCGCGCCTGCACTGGCCCTTCGGTCTTGAGCGCCACCCAAAGCGCACCGTGCAGGGCGAGCGCGGCCAGCGCCGCCGCTCCCACGACGAGGGTGTACCAATCGAGGATGCCGGTGTTGGGCCCCAGGCGGAAATTGGTCCAAAGCGCCTCGAAGAAATATCCCTGATCGTTCAGCGGAACGCCGCGCACCACATTGCCCAGCGCCGCGCCGTAAAACACCGCGAGCAGCAGGCTCGAGCCGGCAAAGACCACGTCCCAGAACTTCAGCCACACGGCGGCGGTGAGGTGGCCGCGGAACTCCACCGCGATACCGCGCAGAATCAGAAGCCAAAGAACGATCATCAGCGGCAGATAGAATCCGCTGAAACTCGAGGCATAGAGCGCGGGAAAAGCGAAGTACAACGTGCCGCCCGCAGCGATCAGCCACACTTCGTTGCCGTCCCACACCGGGCCGATGGAGCGAATCACCTGCTGCCGCTCGCCTTCGTCTTTTGCGACCCAGAGGTGAATGGCGCCCGCACCCAGGTCGAAGCCGTCAAGCACCACGTACAGGGTAATCATCAGGGCGATCAGGCAGAACCAAACTGTCGTCATAGTCAGATGCTCCTCGAATTACGGAGTGCATAGTGAAGAGTGGACAGTGCCCAGCGAAAACCGCTGCAGAGAAACCCACACCCGATCACCCCTTCTCCCCCTCTTCCCTCTCCCCGGGGAGAGGGAAGAGGGGTCTTTCAGTTTCGTCTTTTGTTCACTGTTCACCATTCACTGTCTTCTCCGGTCCTTGCTCGATGACTCGATAGACCAGGAACAAAAACAGGATGCTCAGCACCGTGTACAATCCCATGAAACCGATCAGTGTGAACCAGACATTCCCGGAGGAAACTTGCGGCGAAACACCCTGCGAAGTGCGCATCAATCCGTAAATCAGCCACGGCTGGCGGCCGAATTCCGCGGTCATCCATCCCGCCGTGTTGGCGATGTAGGGAAACGGCAGCGAGAGCATGAGCGCCCAGAGCATTCCGCGCGAGGAGTAAAGCGTGCCCCGGCGCAGTTTCCATGCGGCGAGCAGCAGGATGACGATGAAGACGGTGCCAAGCCCCACCATGATGTGGTAGCTGTAATAAAGCAGTGGGATGTTGTCGGGCCAGTCATGCGCCGGGAAGCCGTCAAGCCCCTTCACTTCCGACATCCAGCGGCGGTAGGTCAGGAAGCTGAGCACGCCCGGCACCTCGAGAGGATTATCCAGGCGTTGGTTTTGAAGGTCGGGCTGGCCGATGATAGCGATGGGCGCGCCGCGCTCCGTTTCAAACAATCCTTCCATGGCCGCGAGCGTCACCGGCTGGTGCTCGGCCAGCATGCGGCCCTGGGCATCGCCCGTGGGAAAGAGCTGGAGGAGCGCCGCCACCAGGCCCACGATCACGCCCACGCGCACAAAGCTTCTGGCGTGAACCTCAAATTGCTTGGTCAGGAGGTAGAACGCTCCGATGGAGGCCATCACAAACGATCCTGTAATCACCGCGCCGCTCATGGTGTGCGCGTATTGCCACAGCGCCCAAGGATTCAGAAGCAGACCCCAGAAACTTGCGAGCTGAAATTCGCCCTGCGCGGAGAGCCGGTACGCCACGGGGTACTGCATCCACGCGTCGGTGGCAACGATCAGATAACCGGAAATCCACGAGCCCAGGAAAACCAGAAACGCCGACCACCAGTGCCCGCGCGGCCCCAGGCGTTTCTCGCCGAAAAGGAAAAGACCGAGGAAACTCGATTCCAGAAAGAAGGAGAACACGCCTTCCATCGCCAGTGTCTGGCCAATCACCCCGCCCGCCGCCCGCGAGAATTGCGCCCAGTTGGTGCCGAACTGGAATTCCATGGGAATGCCCGTCACCACGCCCATGGCAAAGTTGATTCCGAAGATGTGCGCCCAGAAGCGCGCCGCCTGGTTGTAATGCTCATCGCCGGTTCGCAACGCAAGCGTCTTCAGAATCACGATGAGCAGCGCCAACCCCATGGTAAGCTGCGGAAACAGGTAGTGGTAGGTGATGGTGTAGGCGAAATGCAAACGATGGACGGTGAGTGAGTCAAACACAAGGTTATCTCCGGGTGCCCACGCACTGGTTGAAAGCAGGAAGAGTGAGCTCAGTTTGTGCGCAGGTGTAATCGATCCAGTTGCCGGGAGTAATAAAGATGGGCGCTCCCGCGCCATAATAGGTTTCGTACTGCTTTCCCACACCGGTCTCGGGATTGCCGGCGCGAAACCTACTGCTCAGGGCTTCGAGCGCGGCGAGATCGGGATGAGCCAGCCCATAAGCCTGAGTGAAGACGTACTCAGTGGTCCAAGCAGGCTGCGGCTTGCCGAGGTCGAGGTACTGAACGGCGTAGTCGCGCAATTCGCCGCTTGCTTTATCGTACCAGCCGATTTCCAATGCGGGATTGTCGAGGTAAATCGGACTGACTGCCGGAATGATGTGAATCGGCAGAAGGGGTTTGCCATCCTCATCGGGGAGGATGCGAAAGTCATCGCGATGAATATGCCCGGCGTACATTTCACGCACCACGCCGCGAAATTCGCTCAGTTTCGCGGAGAGCCTTTGCGCGCACCCTTCCGCCCAAAGCGTGCGCGGCATACCCAGGGAGGCGCGCATGGCATCAATCCCGGGAGGAATGTGCATGATGAGCGACGC
Organism: Terriglobia bacterium; assembly: GCA_030040295.1. Taxonomy (GTDB): domain Bacteria; phylum Acidobacteriota; class Terriglobia; order UBA7540; family UBA7540; genus Bog-366. The sequence goes on from JASHTZ010000310.1 coordinate 3,460, forward strand.
CGTTCCGCCCTGGCGCCTGACTTTTTCCAAAGCATTTGTGAGCCATTCGAACTGCCCCCCCGGGTCGGGGTTCGCGTCGCTGCAGGCGTTAGGGCTGGCCCCAGCCCAAAGGTTGCTGTTGAGAATCACCAGCTCATTCTTCGGCACGGCGGGGTTGGCGAGGGCGTAATTCCCTGCCCGCTCGAACGAGGCCACTGCGGCAGCCCTCTCCGCTTCCGGGATTTTACCCCACGCGCGGCTCCAATCCTCCCCGACGGTCTGAAGGAAATCATCGCTCGGCTGGATGTAATCGCCCTTGTCCGTGTCGTTATTTCCCAGCGCGGCGAAAACCGGGACACCCGGCAGCTTCGCGGAAATCATGCCGTCGACGAAGCGCACCGTGGCCGCCGCGAATCTTGTGTAGGATTCGTTCCCGCCGCCCACGCACTGGTGGAACCGGTCGTCAAAATGGTGCGCCAGGAAGTCGCCGGTCAAAATCGCGTAGTCGTAATGGAAATGGTTCGCCGCCGCCGTGGCCGCCGCTTGTTCCAGCGCCGATTTCAGCAGGGGATAATTCGTGTCGCTGCCATATTGCGCGAACGCCTCGGAAGCAGGAGCATCGCAGGCCGGCGTGGGCGTTGCCCCCAGTTGTCGCAGGATCGCGGGATCGGCGTAGGGATCAAAGTGCAGGTCGGAAAGCAACAGGAACATGCCCGTGCCGCGATGAGGCCCGAGCGCCGGCGAGTCGTTCGGCAGACTGAGCACGAGCGTGCTGAAGGCAAGAACAAGAATTGGGATTTTCGCGGGTAAGCAGCGCAATGGGTCTCCTCCCGGAGGCCGGCAAGCGGTAATGATCTCATGCTCGCATGCGGCCATGGGAGTATACACCGGCAGCGCGAGCATCCTGAATCTCACCGTATGTGGAATGGGAGAATAGTTTAGAGAAAATGGGATAATAGTTTGGAGAAAGTGGCGGAAACGGCTTAGAAAAGGGCCGACAGAAACACAAATGCGCACACCTAGTGTCCTGTCCCAGAAATAAATGAACTAAATCGAGGCGTCGGCCATCCAATATGCAGGAGGCTAAGATGCGAACCGGACGCCCCAAACGACCCTTGGTATTGACCGC
>JASHTZ010000311.1 GCA_030040295.1 Terriglobia bacterium
CGAAATAACCTGGACGAACTCAACGTTCGTGCGATGGGGGAAATGCTCGTTATGCTCGATTTCATCCCCAAGCCGCACCCAATCGACCGTCTCAAAATCTGCCACGAACACACTGCAATGTGGGTTCCCCATGGAAGTGACCGTCACGGGCAAATCGCCCATGTAAGTCTCGAGCGGGAAACGGAGAATGGGCGAAACGGTTTGCGCGGGATCGAACGGTATCTCCGCAGCGCTGAGGATTGGAGCGCCCATGTGTACATGGAAGGCCTGCTTGCCGTCAATCGATTTCGCCTTTTGCAAGGTCTTGATTCCGGCCGGCGTTTCAATAGTCAGGCTTCGCTTGCGAGGCGCGCGCTCAAGAAGGTGCAAGCCGGCGCAGCGAATGCCGTTTCCCGACATTTCCGCTTCGCTGCCGTCGGCATTGATGAAACGAACACGCGCGTCGTGGCCGTGCGTCACGGGTCTCATCATGATAATCAGGCCATCCGCCCCCGCGCCCGTGTGGCGGTCAAGAATCGCGCGTGCAAACTCGGATAACTTCGCGGGGACTTGCTTTTCGGCGGCCACGAGCCAGTCATTTCCCTGCCCGTGGTATTTGGTGAAGGGAATTTGGGTCAGCATATCTGGAGCGTCCTTCGCAGAAACTTATAATGGAAGGAATCGGACTTGATTCACCCATTCTTCAGCTTCAGATGCAATCCATATAATTACCAACTCCTCGATCACTATACTCAGGCTCAGTTTCTGTGGGACCAGAATGACCCCCGGAGAGGACCACCGTGATGTGAATTGCCGAAAGTGTTGCGGCATTGTCCTGACGTCATGCGAAACCAGGATCCGGCCGGGGTCTGCGGCTGCACGGAGCACCTCAAAATCATTCTTCCCTTCCGCACCGATTTCGAAGGCTTGCACAAAGCTGATGGCGGGCTCGCGCCGCCGCACACCCAGGACGATTGCCCGCCGGAGGTCCTCATCTGCCTGGAACTGGATTTTCACGCTTGTGCAGAGTGCATCTGAAGGCGGGCCTTCTCAAGTCGTTCTCGCAAGCCCAAGGGCAGGGATGGTCCATTCCGGCGCGCGGCCTCCCAAGTGCGCCCACTTGATGCGAGATAGCGGTCCACTTGGGGACGCCGGGCCAGATAGTAGGTGATTCCCCCATAGACTTGTTCCAGAGAAAGCGTTGGGAAGTCATCAACGATACTTTCCGGCGAAAGTCCTTCCTGGAATGCGTAAACGACGGACTCCAGCGAAATCCTTGAGCCTACGAAGTAATAGCCGCCGTTCCGCCGCTCGATATATCGCTTTGCCATGAACTCGCCTCTTTTCCCTTTATCATAGCACAACGGCAGTGGTTTCTAGAGGAAGCAGCGTGACGGCCCAATGACCAGCCAATTCTTATCTCTTGGCCCGCAGCCGGTAGATTGCGAATCCACCCTCGCGCGGGAATTTTTCCTGCTCGACGATGCCGAAATCCGTAAAGGCCTGGGGATAGGAACGCATCAGGCTGTCAACCTCATCGCCCTGGCCGCGAAGAATCCATGCCACCCACTTCTGCGGCTCAGTCCGCATTTTGGCCCAATAGGGGCGATTATATTTGCTGATGGTGTTGCGAAAGTCGATCTTTACATCCGGCATCACGCAGGGCCACTTCCCCGCCGCCACGAGGACGCGCCCTCCATCATAGTGTGCGCGCAGGTAGGCGATGATAGCCTGCTGGCTCGGGCTGCGGCAAGGAGTATTCAGGATTCCTTCTTTCACGATCGGCATCTCGCGGGCTCCCGCGGAGGTCAGGTGTATAAACTGACCACCCATCACCGCAAGGAAGACCGCCAGGAGTGCCAGTCGAGTTCCTCTCCCCAGACGCGGCGAGATTACAAACGACGGAAACAGTGCGGCCGCGCAAATCATCTCCACGCCATATCTAATGTTGTAGTAAGCGTGGGGAAACAACGTGGGAACATAAAGCGGCACCCCGGCGTGCGCCATGGCTTCAATGTAGAACGGCAGCGGAACCAGGAACAGCACGGCCGCGCCCATGCGTCGCGATTCGCGCAGACTCGCACACCACGCCACCATACCGAGCACCGCCAGCTCCAGGGCCCCCACGCCGATCACCAGCTTCAAGTCTTCCAGGTAATACCGTATGGAAAGCAGCAGGCTGCCATCGGTTGGATAAGGGAAAGCCGTGGTCGCCAACTGGTGCGCGTAAATGTCCATCGCGGAACCGGGGCCGTTATAGAATTCCAGCGGATTCCCGAAGCGATGCGCATTGTGAATCATCCAGGCGAGCGGGCCGGTCAGCGCAATTCCGGCAAAGAACAGGGCGCGGAGGCAACGCTGCCGCAAGGCACAAGGATAGACGGCGAAAACGAACAAAGCGGCAAAAGGTAAAACGTTCCACAGGTCGTAGCGCGTGAGCGTGCCCATCAAGGCAGCCACGGCTGCGCCCGTGAGCGCTTTCCATGAACCTCTCAGCGAGTATCGGAAGAGCGCGTAAACCACCAGCGCAAACCACAAAATCGCGAGCGGTTCAGTCAGCGGCGTGCTCGCCAGGTAGAGGAAGCTTGGGCACAGCAACGCTCCGGCCAACGCCACTACTCCTGCCGCCACATTGCGATTCATTTCCGCTGCCAGACGGAACAGGACGTAACAGGTCAGTGCAAAGGCCAGCGAGGAAACGATGCCGCCCGCCAGTCCCGAGCGCCACAGAAAGTCGTTGAGGGCAAGCGGCGCGCAAATCAAGTGGTAAAGAGGCAACCACACACTCCCGATTTCCTGGTAGCCCGGCGTGATGGAATCGAAGAGGCGCCGAGCGCCCTCCATGTGGGCAAGGCCGTCGCCGTAAAGGTTGGAAAGTCCCTGGGAATAGAAGAAACGCAGGCTGGCGCAGGTTACCGCCAGAATCACCAGCGCAGCGGCGCCATGGGCGGAGGCAGGCATGCGCCAGAGCTCGAGCTTTGTGGGTTGAGAATCGACGGCGGCATCAGGCATCAAAATGCGTCAGGTTCTTGATTTCGCGATAGCGTGACTCAATCTCGCCCTGAGCCAGGCGCAGCAGGCGGCCCAGTCCGAATTCCTCGACTGCGAAGCTTCCCATCACTGAGCCGTATACCGCAGCGCGGCGCAGGTTGGCGTCAGCCAGATCCCCCGTGCGGGCCAAGTGGCCCATGAAGCCGCCCGCAAAAGTGTCCCCCGCCCCGGTGGGGTCACGCACTTCTTCCAGTGGGAACGCCGGCACGGTGAAGATAGAATCAGGCGCAAAGAGCGTGGCGCCGTGTTCACCGCGCTTGATCACCACTGCCCGCGGACCCAGCTTTTTAATTCTCTCCGCAGCCTTCTTCAGGTTGTTCTGCCCGGAAAGCAGTCGCGCCTCGCCCTCGTTAATAAGCAGTATCTCCACCGTGGCCAGCACTTTGGCCAGGTCATCGGGTGTGCCCTGAATCCAGTAGTTCATGGTGTCAAGCGCGCTCGCTCGGAGGTCCGGTAATGCGCGGCGCACGTTGAGCTGCAACGAGGGGCCGATATTGCCAAGAAACAGGAATTGCGAACGGAGGTACGACGCCGGAATCTTGGGCACGAAGGTCTCAAATACATTGAGCTGTGTTTCCAGCGTACGAGCGCAATTCATGTCGCCTGTGTACTCGCCCTTCCAGCGAAACGTGCGGCCCGGAACCTTCTCCAGGCCCGTCGTGTCAATCGCGCGGTCGCGAAACACTTGGAAGTGCTCATCGCCGAAGTCCTCGCCCACTACCGCCACGACCGACACAGAAGTGAACCAGCTCGCGGTCACTGAAAAGAAGGTCGCCGACCCTCCCAGGATTCCCTCCGCCTCCCCATAGGGCGTTCGGACAGAGTCAAAAGCGACGGAACCAACGGCAAGCAGAGACATAATGGGCGGAAACCTCGAATGGTTGTGGTTGATTGCTCAGTTTTGTGTTGCTCCCGGCAAATGCCGCCGGCCAAAACGGGCGCGCGGCATGGTTACTTCTTCAGATACTTTCCCACCAACAAGTCCAGCCGCTTCCGGGCCGCGGGGGAAATCTTCGCACGATCGGTCATAATTGCGTGCGCCAAAGCCGAGGCGCAGCGGCAATTCCGCTCTGCCGGCAGCTCCCGCACGGCATGACGTACAATCTTCTGTGAGTTTTCGACGTTGCGCGAGAGATAGTCAAGCACCTGCGTCACGGTAACTGCGTCATGGCCGGGGTGCCAGCAATCGTAGTCAGTCACCATGGCCAGCACGGCGTAGCAGATCTCCGCCTCGCGCGCCAGCTTCGCCTCCTGCAGGCAGGTCATGCCGATGACGTCCATTCCCCACGAGCGGTAGAGGTTCGATTCGGCCTTGGTGGAAAATGCCGGACCTTCCATGCACAAGTACGTTCCGCCCTTGTAGGCCGGCACATTGTTGACGGCGCAGGCGGCGGCAAGCGTATCCACCATGGTGGGGCAAATCGGCGTGTCAAATCCAATATGCGCCACGATGCCTCCGCCGAAAAACGTAGAGATGCGCTGGCGCGTTCGGTCCACGAACTGCGTGGGCAGCGCCATGTCCGTGGGGTGCAGTTCCTCGCGCAGGGATCCCACGGCGCTCACCGCGATGATGCGTTCCACGCCCAGCTTCTTGAACCCGTAAATGTTGGCGCGGAAGTTGATCTCCGACGGTGAAATGACATGTCCGCGTCCGTGCCGCGCAAGAAACGCCACCTGCCGGCCTTCGAGCTTGCCCAGCATGTAGGAGTCCGAGGGTTTCCCGAAAGGCGTGGTGACTTTCACCTCACGAGCCTTTAGCAGGCCCGGCATGTTGTAGAGCCCGCTGCCGCCGATGACCCCAATCTGTGCTTTCGCCAAACTTCCTCCTCGCGTGCTCTTGCCTGCATCGTCCTTGTCCGTCACGCAAAACTTCACCACAGAGCACACAGAGATGAGTCTTCTCGCCGTGATCTCCGTGTCCCCTGTGGTGAAAGCCCTCCTGACGTGTGTCTACGCCGCGGTGGATCCAACTCCAGTCTATTGCGCGTCAACCGTCCACGGCCACCGTCGAAATCTTGCCCTCCATATTTACCAAGCGCGCCCAGGGAACGCAAGGATCATGGGCAAAGACCAGCAGCGCATTCGCGGCCGCGAGTTCGGGCAGCAGGCGCTTCTTGCTGGCGAGTGTTTCGAGCGGATAAAGGTCGAAACTCGTCATCCAAGCGTATCCAAGATGGGAATTCGTTGGCACGAGGTCCGAGGGAAAGTACGCGGTTTGGCCCTCCGATTCTACGCGCACGCATTGCATCCAGCGAGTGTGCCCCGGGCCGACCTCGACACGCACACCGGGCACGATTTCCGCGTTGCCGTCCAGAAACACCGTTTGGGGCTCGGCGGCGGCAAAAAAATCCTCGCGGTAACTCGCACGATTGCGCTCCGTCGCATGGTGCGCGTCCTCCCATTCGCCCCGCTGAATGAAATACTTGGCGCGCGCAAAAGCGGGTACTAGCTTTCCATTCTCGCGCCGCACGTTCCACCCACAATGGTCAAAGTGCAGGTGCGTATTGATGACGATATCGATGTCCTCCATGCGCAGGCCGAGTTTTTGAAGGTCGCCGGGAAGGGTCCGTGAGTGATCGACGCGGTAGATGTCATTGAACTTCGCATCGAATTTATCGCCGATGCCGGTTTCTACCAGGATGTTGTGGCGCCCGGTTTGTATCAGCAGGCAGGTGAGCCCAAATCGCACCCGGTTCTTCTCATCCGCGGGCATGCGCTTTTCCCACATCATCTTCGGGACAACGGCGAACATCTGTCCGCCATCGAGCAGAAAGCTGCCGTCGGAAAGGCCATGCAGGTTGAACGCGCCCAGTTTCATGATTCCTCGACCAGTTCGATCAGCACTCCAGCCGTGCTGGAAGGATGCAAAAACGCGATCCGCTCATGACATGCCCCCGTGCGCCCT
>JASHTZ010000312.1 GCA_030040295.1 Terriglobia bacterium
GGGCGCAACTGCGGTGACTCCGCTGGATTTCATCTCCTACCCTCTTTCCCACAGTCTGCTCGCCGACCTTGGGTGGGCATTCCTTTTCGCGGGTATTTATAAAATGGTGAAAAGCGATACACGCGGGGCCATTTGCGTCTGGTTCGTCGTGATGAGCCATTGGCTGCTTGACGCGCTCAGCCATCGTCCCGATCTGCCCCTCTACCCCGGCAGCTCAACTTACATCGGCTTCGGGCTCTGGAATTCACGAGGGTGGACAATCCTTATCGAGAGCGCTATCTTCCTGGTGGGCGCAAGGATCTACGCACGCGCCACGCGGCCGCGCGACTCCTTCGGCTCGCTCGCCTTCCGCTCCCTTGTCGCGCTGTTGTTTCTGGTCTATCTGGTCAGCATCTTCGGCCCGCCGCCTCCCAGCGAACGCGCCGTCGCCTTCGCGGCACTCGGCTTGTGGGTCTTCGTATTCTGGGCGTACTTTCTGGATCGCCATCGCGTGTCGATTTCCACGCACGTCCGGCAGATCGAGCTTTTTCCTCCTCCGGACGAGTCCCAGATGCCTTGAGCCGGTGTGCTTCTAGCTCCTTCACTTCTCCATCACTTCTTCGTTCGGCTTCCGGGTTTCACGGCGGGAACTCCCGACTTGCAAAACGGGCAGTCGGCAGGATTGTAGTTCTGGATCTTCAGCGGAACGAGAGCGATTCTGGGAAGGCCCAAGTCAGCTTCGCCTCCGCTGCGGTCAATCAGTGCACCCGCGCCTACCACCTTGCCGCCAGCCTGCTCGATGCACCAAATGGTCTCGCGAGTTGAAAGACCGGTGGTAATGACGTCTTCCACCACCAACGCGGGTTCGCCGGGTTCCAGGCTGAATCCGCGCCGCAGGGTCATAGCGCCTTCCTGGCGCTCAGTGAAGATGGCTCGCGTTCCAAGCGCGCGGGCCACTTCGTGCGCTACCAGAACTCCTCCCAGCGCGGGCGCGGCCACCACGGACGCTCCAAGGTGCCGCAGTTTCTCCGCCAGGAGCGAGCACAATTGCTCCGCCACCTTGGGATGTTGCAGCACCAGAGCGCATTGCACGTATCGATCACTATGCAGCCCCGAGGATAGGATGAAGTGGCCTTCCAGAAGTGCCGAGTGCTTGCGAAAGACGGCGAGGAGCTCGTTTTCCGTCATGGTCATAAAGCGTGGGATGAGATCGGCGCGAGAGCGTTTTCCATTTCTGCCGCAATGGCGCGTGCCACGGCGACAGGGTCGGCTGCTGCGGTGATGGGCCGCCCGATCACGAGGTAATCCGCACCCGCGCGGACAGCGCTCTCCGGAGTGGCAGTGCGCGCCTGGTCGTCACTTGCTCCCGCCGCCGGCCGAATGCCCGGAGTGACGATCAGAAAATCCGGACCACAGGCGCGACGAACTAGGGTAATCTCGCGCGGCGAAGACACCACACCGTCGGCTCCTGCGGATTGGGCCAGAAGTGCAAGCCGCAGGACCGTTTCCTCCGGCGAACTCTTCAGTCCCACCTCTGCCAAGTCATCCAGTCCCAGGCTGGTGAGGGCTGTAACCGCAAGAACGCGAGTGGGATTGGCGGCGCCTCTAGCCTTCGCCGCGGCTCGAACGCCGTCCACGGCAGCCGCAATCATCTTGCTTCCTCCGGAGGCATGAACAGTCAGCAGGCTCACGCCGAGCATTCCGGCTTGGTATGCAGCGGCGCGCACCGTATTGGGTATGTCGTGGAACTTGAGATCCAGAAAGACCCGTTCGCCGCTTGCGACGAGGCTTCGAGCCACTGATGGACCCGAGCCTGTGAAGACTTCGGATCCCACTTTGAACATGCCCACGTGACCGTGGAGTTGCTGCGCAAGCCGCAAAGCGGCATCGGCGCTGGGAACGTCCAACGCCACGATGATCTTATCCTTTGCATGCATGCTGGTCATTGTAAGGGAACAAGGTGTAGATTTGAACTGTAAACTTGCAGGCCCGGGGAAAGCACAGGTTATTCCGCGGAGCCATTCACTTCGCGGAAGAGCTTTTGGAATTCGTCGGAAGCCTTGCGCAGCTCGAGCCAGTCGGGGAATAGGTGAGGAGTCTCAAGCCAAACCTGGAACCAACGCGCCATCTCCTCCTTCTCAAGCCGCTTCGCCGCATTGACGCGCGAATTCCCGGCAAGGCTTGTCGCGCGAAGCCTTCCTTTCTTTACTAGGGCACGCACGAACTGTTCGCCAGCCCGGTCAGCGGCACCACGGTACTCCTGAAGGACTTCGCCCAGCTTTTTCAGGGACGATTCCGCACCGGCCAAATCGTGAAATGCCAGAATGCCCTTCAGGCGGCTCGCATAAGGCTCGGGAATGACTGGGTCCGAAAATCGGTCCTCGTATTGAACCTCATAACCGGCCTTGCGCAGGACGGAGGCAATGTATCCGAACGTCGTTCGGTCCGTTGTGCCCAAGCGGCGGCGCAACTCATCGCGGGCATTGCGCAGGTCCCCAACGTCAAAGGAGCGATTCCCCTGCTCTTGAATGAAATCCAGGAGTATCTGTTTCTTGCTGATTTTGGGTGCCACAATCGATTCAGGAGGCGAAATTCATCATGACGGCCATCGAATCTCCACCGCAATTGGCGACCTTCGATTTCCGCTCGGGTTTCCATACGCCGCTCAGGGCGGCGTTTGCCCGGATTGCTGGTTTTTGGCTGCCATCTGCTGCCTGTAGCGCGCCACGTTGCGCTGGTGTTGAGCAAGCGTCTTCGCGAAGTAGTGTCCGCCGTGGTTGTTGCTCACAAAGTAGAGTTCGTCTCCCGTCCCTGGGTGAAAAGCGGCGCGCAGGGCATTTTCCCCCGGATTGGCAATCGGCCCGGGCGGCAAACCGGCGTGGCGATAAGTGTTGAAGGGCGAATCGAACTTCAGATCGCTTGCGTGAATCACCGCGATGTCGCGATGATCCACGCGCGCCGCGTAGATCACCGTGGGATCGCATTCCAACAACATTCCTTTCTCGAGACGACGCGTAAAAACTCCGGCGACAATCGCGAGTTCGGCGGGGTCGGGCGTCTCCTTCTCCACGAGCGACGCCAGCGTAACCACATCGTGCAGATTTCCCCCCTCACTCAACATCTCGTCATGAAACCTGGCTTGCAGCACGTGCCGGAAGCGGGCAATCATCGTTGCAATCACCTTGTCCGCCGTCACGCCGCGGGGGAACCGATACGTGTCCGGGTAAAGGTAGCCCTCAAGTGTTGGATCGAAGGGATCCAGGTCGTGAATCAGCGAGGTCTGCTCCGTGCGGCGCAGGAAATACTCCTGGTTGATTTCCATTCGTGCGGCAAGAATGCGCGCGATATCGAATCGGTCGGAACCCTCAGGAATGACCACCAAATGGAGATACACATCCCCGCGGACCAACCGGCGGTAAACATCGATGGGCCGCGCGGCGTGGTCAAAAAGGTATTCGCCTGCCTTGAGGCGATGGCGCGAGCGGCCGAACTCATAGCAGGCCAGGAAAGGCCACTGGTGAGCAAGCACACCTTTAGCCACCAGAAGGCCGGCAATGGCTGGCGCCCCCGTGCCGGGAGGAATCTCCACGATCTCGCCCTCCGTGAAGCCGGCGAAAGGATGGTACAGATCCCGGAGCCCCCAACCCGCTACAGCCAGGCATAGGACGACAACTGCGGCTGCAAGTTTGAGCTTCATCCCTGCTGCCTCCCGCGAGTCCGCTCATTTTCAATTTGGTCCAGGTAACTTTGCAGCAGCAAGACGGCCGCTACGCGATCCGCGGCGCGCTGACGTTTGCGGATGCTCAGGCCCGCCTCGCGCAAGGTGCGATTGGCCTCAACACTGGTCAATCGCTCATCGCGCAATTCCACCGGGCAGGGCAGCCGCCGGCGCAGCTTTTCCGTAAACTCCGCCACTCGCTGTGACATGGCCGTTTCAGCTCCGCTGTGACCGATGGGGTTTCCCACCAGCACGCGCTCCACGGAATACTCCTCGACCAGTGAGCGCAACTGCTCCAAATCGTCGTTAAGGCGCGTCCGTTCGAGCGTGGGCAGGCCCTGTGCCGTTATTCCCAGCGCGTCAGACACGGCCAAGCCCATGCGTCGTGTGCCGAAATCGATGGCCAGGATGCGCGCGTTCATGATCCTCCTGTCCGTTCCTCCGCTGATTTCAAAGCATTCCTCGGGACCAGCCGCCCGCAGCGGTTTAATTTGATAATACACCGACTTCCCCTTGGATTCGCACTGTGGGTGTGAAGGCGGGAAGGCGCCGGCCCCGGTTGTGGCGAAAGGGACCGAAGGACCATTGCAAGTGTTTACGGTGGGTTTGAAATCTCGAAATAACGGCAGTTCAGCTTGAGAATTCAGCCAATTCCTCGGCGGAATCCCGCAACTTGCCGGGGCGGTCCGCGAGTTCCAGGCTCACCGCCTTTTCGTTGCAGCACGTGTAGCGTTCGCAGCGCAGGCAATCGCGCCAGACTTTGGTGGGAAATCTCTCGCGCGGAACCTCATGAAATCCCAGCTTTGCAAAGAACGCTGGCGAAGTGGTGAGGGCAAAGACTGTCTTCAGGCCCATGGCCTCGCATTCATCCAGCAGCTCGTCCGTAATCTCGCGCCCGATGCCTTGGGATTTGCGCGATTCATCCACGCAGAGTGAGCGAACCTCAGCAACCTCCTGGTTGTAAAGCTTCAGCGCTCCGCAACCCAGGAAACTGCCCTCATCCTCGGCCACCTGGAATTCCCACACGTTTTCGTAGAGGTCAGTAAGCGTGCGCGGCAGCATGATGCGCTCCTCGGCGTAGTGAGAGATCAGCCGATGGATCTCGGGCACATCCGTCAACTTGGCTTTGCGAATCGTCAATTGCCTCTCCCGAAGTTGAATTCCGAAATTCAGGGATGCCGGATCACGCACGCGCATCCTGCATCAAGAGAATCATCAGGGCCTTTTGAGCGTGCAGCCGGTTCTCAGCCTGATCATACACCACCGATTGAGGTGAATCGATAACCTCGTCAGTTACTTCCTGCCCGCGATGCGCGGGAAGGCAGTGCATGAACAACGCACCGGAATCGGCCACTGACATCAGGTCTTTGGTAACGCGATAAGGCGCAAACACCTGGTTCCGCAGGTGCGCAGTGTACTCCTGGCCCATGCTGGTCCAAACGTCCGTGTAAACCGCATGTGCTCCGGCCACCGCCTGCACCGGATCATGGAAGGTTTCTACGGCCGCTCTGGTCTTCACCGCGATCGTGCGTGCGGTTTCCAGAACTTCAGGCTTAGGCTCGTAGCCGGGCGGCGTTGCGACGCGGACTGACGCGCCGAGCTTGGCCCCAAGAATCATCAATGAATGGCAGACGTTATTGCCGTCGCCGACGAACGCCAGCTTCATTCCCTTCAATACCCCAAACTTCTCGTGGAGAGTGAAGTAATCCGCCAGCGCCTGGCAGGGGTGGTAGAGGTCCGTAAGCGCATTGATGACGGGGATGCCGGCATTGGCGGCCAACTCCAGGACAGACTCGTGCGCAAAGGTGCGCGCCACGATTCCGTGCACCCAGCGTTCGAGGTTGCGGGCCACATCCTTAATGGCCTCGCGCTCGCCCAGGCGCGGCTTGGCATGTTCCAGGTAAACTGCAAAGCCCCCCAAGCTGGTCATGCCGACTTCAAAGGTGGTGCGCGTTCGCAGCGACGGTTTCTCAAAAATCATCGCCAGTTGTTTGCCACGGAGGGCATGCGCGTACTTTCCCGGCCGCGCCTTCACCCGCTCTGCAAGATCGAAGAGCAGCGCCAAATCGTCCTGCGTCAGGTCGGGATCGGCCAATAGATCCTGCACGCTCAAAGTTTCAGGTTTCTTGATTGTCGTTGTCATCACTGCCATCAGGCATTTACCCCCTTCATAGCGGCCGCCGGCTCAAGCGCAGCCAGGACTGGCCTTAAGATTCCGATTGCTTCGTCAACGTGCTGTTTTTCGATGATCAAGGGAGGCAGGAAGCGCAGCACTTTCTCCTGCGTGCAGTTCAAAAGCAGCCCGGCATCGAGAGCCTGGCGCACCACAGCTTTTCCGGGAACCGCCAGCTCCGCGGCCACCATCAATCCCTCACCACGAACCTCCTGTATGACGGGAAGATCAGCGCGCAACTTCTCGAGCTCCTTACGGAAATAAGCGCCAACCTCACTCACGCGGGGAAGAAAACCCGGGCGACCCAGAATCTCCAGCACCTTCAGCGCCAGGCGACATTGCAACGGCCCGCCCCCGAAGGTAGTTCCGTGCATGCCGGGAGAAAAGGCCTGCGCGACTTCCTCGCGCGCCAGTATGGCAGCCAGCGGAAGACCCGCGGCCAGGGGTTTTGCCACCAACACGATGTCCGGCTGCAAACCGAATTTTGTGAAGGCGAAAAACCGTCCGGTGCGGCCCAACCCACACTGAATTTCATCGCAGATTAATAAGGCCCTGTGCGTGTGGCAGAGATCGGCCGCCGTCTTCAGAAAATTCGCGCTAAGTTCATTAACTCCGCCCTCCCCCTGAATCACTTCCAGCAGCACTGCCGCAACTTTCGGCGTGAAGCTCTCGCGCAAATGCGCCGAGTCGTTTGCGCGCACGAACCGAACTCCCGGTGGCAGGGGCTCGAACGGCTCGCGGTATTTCTTTGGCCATGTGGCCGAGAGAGCGCCGAACGTGCGCCCATGAAAGGAGTTTTCCATGGCCAGAACTTCAAAGCGTTCGAAGGTTCCTGGCGCGGTCTGCTTGCGCGCCCAAGCTCGCACCAGTTTTATGGCTCCGTCCACAGCCTCCGTGCCGGAGTTCGCAAAGAAGGCGCGATCCATGCCGGAAAGGCGCGTCAACTTCTCCGCCAGGGTCGCCTGGTAGGGATGATAGAGAAGATTTGATACGTGCAGAAGGGTTTCCGAACCGTCGAGCAGCGCCGCCATGATTTCCGGGTGGTTGTAACCGAGCGCGTTGACCGCCAGGCCGCCGAGGAAATCCAGATATTTCTTCCCCGCATCGTCGTAGATGTAACAACCCTCGCCGCGCACGGCGAGAATCGGCAGCCGATCGTAAGTCGGAATCAACACGCGCTTTTCGAGTTCAGCAATCTGGTCGCGATTCATCAGCCCTTCACAATCCGGGTTCCGTCAACTTCCCCATGTTTAATGGCGCTCAGTAACACGTTGGATGCGGTGGTTGAGAGAATATCCACTTCGCCCACGTTCTGCCGCAGGGTTCGGGCACAGGAAAGGAGTTTCGGAATCATCCCATCCCGAACCACTCCCTGGTCAATCAAGCGACGAATGTCACCGACCCGCACGACCGGAAGCAGGCGCTTCTCGGCATTCCAAACGCCGCCCGATTCGGTGAGGTAAACCAAACGATTGGCGCGCAGCGCAACGGCCAGCGCTGCCGCCAGATCATCGGCATTAATGTTCAGAAACTCGCCGCGGGCATCCACACCCAGACTCGCAACCACCGGGATCAGGCCGCCGCGCAGGGCGAGATTCAATACCGTGGTGTTGACTTTGTGCGGGCGCCCGA
>JASHTZ010000313.1 GCA_030040295.1 Terriglobia bacterium
CGATTGGCGCGCACGGTAAGCATCATGCTGGGCTCGTCCCAGCGGCAATCTTCGATCTCTGCCTGACCCTGCCGAACGTGCATGTCGGTTGAGAGCAGCCAGGGATGCTCGCGCTGGCGAGCGATGCGCAGCAGTTTGACGCTGATGGGCGGCACATCGATGGAAATGGAGTTCTGCACGGCGCCCTGGTAGCGCACATTCCAGAAATCCCAGACGGCATACGGCTCATTCCGGTTGAGCCCGATGCGCTCGAGCGACACGGTCCGTGAAATCGTATCGTTGCCCAGATTGAAAACAGCGAGCAGGTCCCAGCGATCCCATTCGCGCTCGACGGGCAGGTGGAAGAGTTGCGGATAGTCGAGATCCGCCTTGTCGAACAGGTCGAGCGGCCGGGCGATTTGCGGAAGGCGCGGGAAGACCATGCGGATCATCCTCATGCGCCCCGCGTCCATGCGGCTGACGTCATCGCCCATCATCATCTGCCCGCCGTTGATCCCGAAGATGGTCACAGTGATCTGCGCGTCGGCGTTGCTGATGGGTTTGTCGATGGTCAGCACGCTGCCAGTATCCGCAATATACAGCTTGCGGTGGATGAAGGAATACGCGGCGACGGTGAGCAACGCGCTATGGTGCGAAGTCCACCAGCGCGGATTGTTGATGACGAAGGTTCCTGGATAGAAGCCCTTATTGGGCCCATAAAGCGGCCGCCCGTCGCCGTAGTCGTTGCCCAGGTGCTGCGCGTTCACAAAACCCACCACTTGAAACGCCGGTCCAGTGCTGCCCAGCAGATACGTGTCGTCAGTGACAGTATCGCGAATCGCGCGCAGGCCCTCGCGCCACGCATCGGGACCGGGAATTTTGGTCTTGTCAAAATAGCCGTCATTGGGATGCAGGCCGGGCGTCGCCCCGGTCATGGCATCGAGGAAATCGAGCATGTAGTAGCGCACGCCCCAGCGGCGATAGGTGGAATAGACCTCGCGAATGAAGTCCTGAGTTTTAGGATGCGTGGGGTCAAGCACGTACATCAGGCCCAAATCGCGGTGCTGAATGGTCGCGGGCTTGCCCTGATACTGGAGCAGCGCGTCCTGCAACTTCGCGACCTCGTCGGTACACCGCGCGCTCAACCAGAAGAAGCCCGTCCACAGTCCCCAGCGGAACTTCAGCGAATCGAGAAACTGGTGCAGCGCCTCAGGACCGCTCGGGAAGTTGGCGTAGTTCCAGTTCAGCCAATTGCCCGGCAGGATGTCCTTGATGTTGCCGACGCTCACCCAGAGATAGCCCACGTCAGTTTCGCCGAGCTTCAGGCGCTCGCGCACGGCGCGGGCGTTGCGTTTCACCACATCCTCATAGCTCTCGACGAAGAACGGATCGACCCACGCCCAGCCCACCCAACCCGCGGGCGCCTTGGACCAAATAGGCGGATGATAGCGCTCGTAGACGAGATCGGCCCATGCGTCCATGGCGGCAAGTGGATCGGATCCAAGGGCGACGCGAAGGGTCTCCGAATCGACTGTCGCGCCCGGCGCAAGCTCGAAGCCTTGGAAGTCGTTCCAGGCGCTCACCACGGGCAGTTGGCGCGATTTGTCCCATCCGGATTGCACCACGGTTTCGGCGCGATCGAAGGTGATGAAGCCGAATTGCAGCGCCGGTCCTCCGCCGGGCGTAAACCACTGCGTGAGAGGTTTGCTGAGGAGCGGGGCGGGGGATTCGACGAGGGCTTTCGAGGCCCAGGGCGGATTGCCGGCTCCGGTGGTGTAAAGCGCGGCGGCTTGCGCGGGATTTACGCCAAAGCGGACTTCGCTTATGGCATCCGTGGTGTCGGCCAAACGGCAGCGGCCCAGTTTCAGCTTGCTGGTTCCGCGATTCGCAATCGTCGAGCTGATGCTGAGCGCGGGCGTTGTTGGTTGCCAGTCGAAGCGGATGCGCCAGGCGAACGCTGGTTCATAAAATTTGAGATCGACTACGCTTCCGTTCCAGTCGATGCTCGCGGCTTCATCGGCCCAATAAGTTTGGTGGTTGACATCGAGGCCGACACGGGCGGATTTCAAGCCGGTGGGGCCGTCGATGGAATAGCGGCGCTTGGCCTCGTCAAAGTAGAATGAATTTTGCCTTATGGCAGGCATGGGGACAAGTCTCTCGTTAGACCACTGGTGGGATTGTTTCACTCCCTTCGCGGTATGTGATCGGTCTAGGTTCGAGCCAGTCTACCAGCGCGTCTTTGATGGCGAAGGCAAAGAAGTGGTAGCCCTGCGGCTTGTAGTGGCCGATATAGTAAAGATCCGCGTATTGCCTGGGGGTAAGCTTGAAGGCCTTGAAGTCCTGGACGTGTTTGGTGAGCGAATCCGCGAACAAGATCTGTTTCTCGTTCAAGAAATCTATAAGAATCTGATCCGGACGTGATTGCCCCTCACAGGCCTGCATCACTTCGCCCGCCCCGTAGCTGAGAAGGATCATCAACTTCTTGTTCTTTCCGCGCGCAAAGGCCTGGACCTGTTCCACAATCAGCGTGGTCGCGCGCAATCCGTATTGGAGGTGCACAGCGTGGGCGGTAGCCGCAGCGGCTTGCGGCGAGCTTAAGTCGGCTTTGACATTCAGCGCTTTGGCTAAGGCCTCCAGTTCCTCACGGTCTGCCACTGCGCCATTGTTCTCCGCCGCTAAAAGCTTCACCACCAAATCGTTCTTGAAGTGCGCATAGACGAACTCAGGATCGGCGAGCTGGCGCAACGATTCAGGCGTTTTGAATTCGTTCTCTTTCTCAATCAGCCGGCCCGTGTCCAGGTCCAGGCGCACGTAATCCCACGGGCCCAGGAACTCGAAGAGGTGGCCCGGCGATTTCCGGAAACGATCAGCGTAGCGCAACCACCGCCACGTATCGACGCTGCGCAGGTGATCGTCGACACCCAGGATGTTCAGAATGATGTACGGTGCGGCTTGAGGCCCCTCCTCCTCACGGAGCATCCGGCGATAGGCCTGATAAACGCCGTAGCCGCCGATTCCAAAGTTTCGGATAGGTTCACCGAAATGCGCTGCCAAACACTCCTGCCAGGTTTCCCCGTCGCTCACCTGCTGGCACATCGTGAAGCTGTCGCCATATGTATTTATTCTGCACGGCCGATCGGCATAGTTGATCATCTTCCGCTCGCCGCTTTTTTCAAATCTAAAAATCGTGCGGCTGCCGTCCACGCCATCCTTCAGGATGTTGTCGCGAAGGGTATAACCAAGCTCAGGATCAAACCTGGCCCAGTTGGGCTTCGTTGCGTCCAGGAAAACTTCCACCTCCTCGCGGCGACAAGTCATTCTCTTCAAAAATTCGCGTATAGCTTCCTGCGTACTGACAGGGGTGTTGGACTCCTGCGCGGTCGGCAAAGCCCAAAGCGAGTTGGCCGGCCCGAATCCCGGCATCACTGAGGATGCGGCGAGGGATGACACTGAGGAAAACTGCAAGAAACTCCTGCGGGATATACGCATGGGAAACGTAGCACCATTCCTTATTTGGAAATGTTGTTCGCGCACTGCGCGAACATATTGTAGCGCCGACCTTCGCCTGGCTGGCGCAGACATGCATTCGATGTCTGCGTTCCATCCCGAGAGGAGAGGCAATGGAAGATTGGGAGACGCAGACACAAACCACGTGTCTGCGCCAGCCGGCGGTCCCGAGATATCGGTTCCTCAGAACCGCTTGAAGTGCATCTTCACTTCCACCGGCTCGCCTTCGAATTTCAGGAGCTTACGGATGACCAGCGAATAGTCGCGCCCATCGCGCGCGAGCCACAGACCCTGGGGTTCCGCCAGCGCCCAGCCCTTGGGTGCATGAGCGTAGATCGAGCCTTCGTGTCCGGCCGGCCGCTGGGCGCGAATGGTCAGCGTCATCGTGTCCTGGTCCCATTTGCAACCGAGAATCTCCGCCTGGCCCTGGCGCACGTGCATGTCCGTGGAGAGCAGCCAGGGATGATCGTGATAAGGCGCGATGCGCAGAAGCTTGACGCTGTCGGGCGGGACCTCGACGGAAATCGCGCCGCTGGTTTCCACGCCCTGGTAGCGCAGGTTCCAGAAATCGAAGACCGAATACCTGCCTTTCGGGTCGAGCTTCAGGCGCTCAAGCGGAAACGTGCGGGCCATCGTGTGGTCGCTCAGATTGAAGACGGCGAGCAGATCCCAGTGTTCCCACTCGCGCTCGACTTTCAGGTGAAATACCTGGGGATAATCGAGTTCGGCGTAATCGAACAGGTCGAGCGGACGCGCGCACTCCGGCAGGCGCGGAAAAATCATGCGCACCATGAGCATGCGGTCCTCATCCATGCGGTCGACGTCGTCGCCGAGCATCACGGGGCCACCGTTGATGCCGAAGATGGTGACGCTGATCTGCGCGTCGCCGAGCGGAATGGGCTTGTCAATCGTCATCACGTTGCCGCTGTCGGCGAGGTAGAGCTTGCGGTGGGCAAAGTAGTAGATCAGTGAGCACAGGCCGGTGCGGTGCGAGGTCCAATAATCGGGCTTGTTGATGACAAACGTTCCGGGATAGAAGCCTTTGTTGGGCCCGTAGAGCGCGCGGCCCTCGCCGTAGTCGGAACCTACTCTCTGGCCGTTCGAAAAGCCCACGTTCTGGAATGTGCAAACGCAGCCCAGCAGATACGTGTCATCGCCGCAGCCGTCGCGAATGGCGCGATAGCCCTCGCGCCACGCTTCCGGACCATTGATTTTGGTTTTGTCGAAATAGCCGTCGTTGAGATGATTGCCGGGCGTAGACCCCGAGACTGCATCGGTGAAGTCAATCATGTAATACCGCACGCCCCATTTGCGGTATGTCGTATAGACCTTGTGAACGAACGCCTGCGTCTTGGGATGCGTGGGGTCGGGAACGTACATCGGTCCCAGGTCGCGATGGTTGATCACGATCGGCTTGCCCTGGTATTTCAGCCAGGCGTCCTTCAGTTCCTCCACCTCATCGGTGATGTGCGCGCTCATCCAGAAAATTCCCGTCCACAAGCCCAGCAGGAATTTCTGCGAGGCGAGGTCGGCCACCAGCGCTTCGGGTCCGCCGGGAAAACGCTCATAATTCCAGTTCAGCCAATTGCCCGGAAGCTCGTCCTTCAGATTGCCGATGCTCACCCAGACGTATTGCAAATAGTTCTCATCGAGCTTCAGGCGATTCCGCACCGCGCGGATGTTGCGGTGGACAATTTCCTGGTATGACTCGCCGTAGATCGGATCGACCCAGGACCAGCCTAGCCATCCGCCGGGAATGCGCGGCCACAGCGGCGGATGATAGTGCTCGTAGGCGGCATCGCCCCAGGCTTCCAGCGCGGCGTGGGGATCAGGTTGAAGGCCAATGCGCATCGCTTCGGACTTCATCGTCGCGCCCGGAGCGAGCTCGGTACCCTGGAAATCCGTCCACACGCTCACCACCGGTGAATGGCGCGCGTCGTCCCAGCCGGACTCGATGACGGTCTCGGCGCGGTCGAAGGTGAGAAACCCGAATTGCAGCGCGGGGCCGCCTCCGGGCGTGAACCACTGCGTGAGAGTCTTGCTGATGAATGGGCCTTGGGCATTTGCTTCCTGGCCGGGAACCACCGCCAATTTTCCCTTGGAGGAATTCACACCCTCAGTGGAGAAGGTG
>JASHTZ010000314.1 GCA_030040295.1 Terriglobia bacterium
GGGTCCGCTATCTGCCCCCCTACTCACCCGACCTGAACCCCATCGAAAAGCTCTTTTCCAAGCTCAAGGCTCGGCTCCGCCAAGCCGCCGCACGAGACCGGGAGACACTCTGGAAAGCAATCGGTGAATTGCTCCATACGGTCTCCGCAAGCGAGTGCGCCAACTACTTCAACTCTTGCGGATATGTAAACACTTAAATTGAAAATGCTCTAGAGAATGGTCACGGAAACAGTACAGTCTGCCAGCCGCATCAATTCCTGCGCGCACGAATTCCCGATCTTTTATCGTTGGGCGAGCGAGATTTTCACTCCAGAAGTGATGACAGAAGGATTTCGCCTTTTGGGCCTGGCGAAAAACGCGTCTCTCGGCAACGAGTCAAGCCTGCGACGAGTCGAATATCTCGAAAGTGGACTGCGAAACGCTCAATTGGGGCTTGAGGCCCAGACCGCATTTGGCAGGCGCCAGCGATCCGGCAATAAATTTCCTTCCGCCTTCCAGGCTTTGAAGAGCTTTCGGGCAGCTCACGAGCGGCAGAACATCGCAAATATGAATTTCCTGGCGTGGGCGGAGAATCTGACTTGGAAGGCATGGTGAGTCAGTCATTCAAATTGGCATTGTGTGAATTGAAGCCTTCTGATCGTCTTTCTAATAAATCTGCTCGAAGCTATGTCAGAGTGAGCTCCCGATCAGCCGAAGCCGATTCAATAAGGGCGATGGTCGCGCGGAGGGCCTGCACTCCTTCCTCCGCGGTCACGACCTCCGGTGTTCTACCTTCAAGGACGCAGAGAGCGAAGTAGCTGAGTTCTTCGCGTAACGCCCCGAAAACTGAGTTCTTCAACCTTGGTTCGTAGCTGATATCGGGAATGACCACACCTTCTTCGAGAAAGAGGTCCAGGCCGGTGTGCATGCAAATGTTCGCCACGCCACCCGTTGCCACAACTTGCATAGCATCATCAAGAATATTTGCCTTGTCAGGCAACAACCACATCGTTTGAACAAAGCCCAGAGCCCCACTCGCAAACTCCAAAAAGCCCCAGCTCAAATCCGGGCCGCTTCCGCCCTGCAGGGTCACCTCATGGCCTCGCACACGCTTGACCTTGGCACCCACGAGCCAAAGGATGATGTCGATTTCGTGGATTGAGCACACCAGCAATTGGTGGGTGCGCTTGTAAACAGTGCCGAGTGCCATTGAGTGATTTTGCCGGGCCGAAATTGCGACAACACGGCCCAAGCGTCCGGCACCAAGCTGCTCCTTGACGGTAGCGTACTTGGTTTCGAAGCGACAGACGTGACCGGGCATCAGTATGCGACCGGCTTTCCGCGCTGCTGCTACCATCTTCTCTGCGTCCTCGACGGTGGTGGCCATGGGCTTTTCAACAAACACGTGCTTGCCACGTTCAAGTGCCGCCAGCACCGGCCCGAGGTGTTGGTTCTCCGTGGTTACAACATGTACCGCGTCAACTTCCTCGAGTGCACAGAGTTCCTCAACATCACCTGCGACCTTTTGAACACGATATCGTGAAGCCAGATTGTTGGCCCGATCCAGGTCCGTGTCCGTAACGGCGACCACCTCGGCGAAAGAAATTCCGGCTAGGGTGGCCAAGTGGCTCTCTCCAAACGCGCCGCAACCGATCAGGCCAATCCGCAACTTATGAAGTGATGTCATATTGCCTCCGGCAGGCCGGGATTTGCTCGTCCAAGGTCACATTCATCAGTTGCAGTTTTTTCTCCAGTACTTCGGGCCAATACACATAATCGTTTTCCCATTCGTAACCGAGCCGAGAATCACGCTCGGCGGCTTTGAGAGACAATTGGGTTCGAGCAATTTCGTCCTTGAGAATCTCGGTCATGCGATCCAGCGCCTGAATACGCAGCGCCTGATCGCTTGTGTTCGCCAGGCGGAATCTCAGATCTTCGAATTCCAACATGGCCGCGCTGCTCTGTAGCGTGCGCTGAACCTGCTCCGCCAGCAACACTTCGCGGAAGGCGCCTGCCCGCTTTTTCGGCGGGGCCTTCAGCGCAGCAAGACGATAACTTTGAAGCCCGGTCTCCATCTCTGCTGCGGCCAGGAGGAGATACTTTGTAAACGTTTTGAGGCTGTAAGGCCTTGCGTACCTTTCCGCCATATTGACCTTGTTTGTGAAATCCGGGCAGAAAAGAAAGACCCCGAACGTGTAAGGCCAGAAGGATTTGGCGTTTGTGGCTTTCTCCCATTGAGCCTGGTCAAAGAACGAATGCTTGATTGTCATGATGTGAGACTCAGGTTCGCTGAAGAACAGCGGGTTCGCCACGGCGTTATAACCGCCGGCGGTCGGGCCTGAGTCCAGATCCATGCGAATTCCGGCGCTGAGGTGTCTCCAGGCATCCAGCACAAGTTTCTCAGATCCAGCACCAAAATCGCGGCGCGCCATCTGTTGGAGCAAGTTATCCAAAGGTGGTGCGTCGCTCCAGCTATACCAGGCGCACATTTCCGCAATGAAATTCGGTTTCAGACCCGGACTCCAACTCTCGAGCGTGCCATCAATACCGTGTGCCTGGAGTGCCTGCTGGCGCTCGTGCCACTGATAAGGAAACGGCAAGTGCGGAAACGTCCCCAACTGCTGGCTTGACCAGGTGTCGGCATTCGAGTAAACAGTGCGCATGCCTCGCTTCCTGGCCTCCAGGATCTGGGCCGCGGTTACTTCCGACGGCCCAACGACGCTCACCGTGTAGTCGCGGGCATAGCCGTTCTCGCCGTCAAACGTCATCTCCTTGCCGTTTTCCCAAGTCAAAAACGGAATGGTATTTTCCGGGAGTTGTTGAATCACGTAGTTCTTGAGCTCGACCTGGGAGGGGCGGAAATCGATGTTGTAGTCCCACGGCAAGACTTCGATTGCGGGATTCAGTTTATGGCACTCTTCTGCCACGATGCCGACGCCTTTTGCCCAATTCTTGATCCAGTCGCGCAAATCGATTTTGCCTTGGCCGGCGGCCCCAAACCACTTCCTATAGTAGAAGCCTTCCGTCAATATGATGTAGCCGCGAATCTCCGGAAATTGCGTCACGGTATTCCGCACGAGTTGCCGCAAGGCTTCCTCATTCTCCGCTGTTTCCGTATATTGGTAACTAATCTGGCAGTAAACACCAACGCCGAATTGAGCAGCTCGACGGACCACGTCCTTCAACTGGGCAGGATCTTGCCTGCGAAAATGATAGGCGCAGCCCCAGGGAACATCCGAGAGCCAGGACGGCACCATCGTGCCATCGGGATTTGAATATACTGAAGTAAAGATCGCGTCAAAGCCGTAGCGGGGCACCCACGCCAGGTAGTTATCCGGCCATTCCATCCAGCCCAAACCGGACATGGTCATCCGTACTTTGAAAAGACTGTGGCGGGTGGTGTTGAGGTCACGCGGCAGGAACGGCCCTTCCCGCAGGTCCAAACGTTCTTCCAGGTGGTACAGGCCGAACATGGCGCCAAGCTCATCGTAACCACACACCAGAATTCGCTCGGGGGACACGATGATCTGGTAGTCTTTGCTTTTGGATAATTGGGTGCCGACTCCCGGCAAATCTCGGCAGGTGCCGGCGATAATCGCCGCTTTGCGGTTCGCCCAGTCCGCAATGGAAGCCGTCGTCAATTCCCCTACTTGTGTTTGCATCGCGCCGTTCAGGTAGCTCCGCAAGTCCTCGGCCGCTCGGCGTAACGGTTCGCTGG
>JASHTZ010000315.1 GCA_030040295.1 Terriglobia bacterium
AAATCACCGCCGGGCAGGCCAACGTGATGGTGATGGATTTCAATGCCCCTCAAATGCTCGTGACGGATTCCTCGGGAAACATCACAGGACAAATTAATTCTG
Source organism: Terriglobia bacterium (assembly GCA_030040295.1). GTDB lineage: Bacteria > Acidobacteriota > Terriglobia > UBA7540 > UBA7540 > Bog-366. Next base: position 103 of record JASHTZ010000315.1, read on the forward strand.
TCGTCAACGTTACGCAGTTGCTGGCCACAAGCCCGACGGGAGAGGTTAACCCCAATGGGTTTGGCGAGTTGGATGACCTATGGGGATTTGTCAGGAGCGTCTCCAACACCAACACCACCTCCAATGCGTCATACATTGGCGCATTTTCGATGCAGGTTCTTTCTCCCTCGACGGCGGATGCCCCTAACTTGCCTGTTAACTTGACCACCACCACGAATAAGATCGGTTTTTCAGACCTCCCTCACCTTCTTCCAGATACCTATGTGGAGGTGGATGCTATTCTGGACAGCCAAGGAAATCTCGCGGCCAAGACAGTCGAAGCCCAGGAGCTTGAAGATCCGTTCCCCACCCAATCCGGGGTTACCCCCAGCACGGCCTTGATTGGCCCGATTGTTTCGATTAAGACCGATGCGGCCGGAAATCCCCTGCAACTCGATCTTTGGGTCCACGATGCGGAGCCTGATGATATCTCCACCTTGTTGATGGATTACATTTACCAGGTGGACTTGACCGTCAATCCCACCTATCAGGCCTCCGTGATGGGGCCGAACTTCGCCAACCTTTCGTTCGGCCCGCAGAACCTGGCCGTGGGGCAGGAACTGGTGGTTCATGGGGCTTACACCAAGCCTACCACCGGCGTCACGGGAAGTTCCAGCAATCCGCAGCCGTTCACCGTTGAGCCCGTTGCGATTTATCTGAAGTTGCAGTCGTTGCAGGGAACAATGAATACCATGTTGTCGGTCGGATCGGATAACGAGACGGGGGTTTTCACTTTACTTCCCTGTTGCACTCTTTGGCAGGGGGTTCCCGTCTATGTGGTCACCAATAACCAGACCACTTATCTGAATGTGACGGGCTTAAGTGGAATAACCACAATAAACACGCTCTTGGTAAAGGGCATGCCTTACTACGAGCCCAGCGCGGTCAACATTAACGGTGTCACCATTCCCGCGGGTTCCATGGTTTTTCAAGCCAAACAGGTTCACGTCATTAGTAGTTAAGTGCCATCTACAGCGCCGGCAGCTTTCGATTCGGGGAAGATAGACCTTGGCCAGCACATGCTGAGCTTTTGGGATCAAGGGATTCGGCGGACCTTTCTTTACCATGGATATTCTCCATTTCAGGCATCCGTTTGCTTCGGTTGTCTCTCAGGATTCGACCTTCGCGAGGATGGACCGGCGCATGCCGCGAATTTCCTCAAGCACGCTCGACTTCCAATCCGCATTTTCCCAGTATGTGAGCCAAAGGTAGAAAGTTGCGTAGCTTCGCCAGCCCTGCCAGGCGCGCGACATTTTCTGAACGCGCTCGGCGGAAGGGCGTTTACGCAATCGGTAGAAATATTGAATGACTTTCTGCAAGCCCACGTCGGCGGCGGGCAGGCAATCCAAATGGCCCAGCGCCCTCATGCCGACGTACTGCGCCGTCCATGGGCCCACGCCCTTCAATTCCAGGAGTCTTGCGTAGGCTGAAGCCGGCTCAAGCCATCGCAACTTCTCAAGGTCGAGTGTGCCGTCCGCCACCCGCCGGGAAATGGCAATGATGTAGCGCGCTTTGGGGCCGGAAACCTGGAGGCGCAATAACTCCCGCGGCGTGGTGACCGCCAGCGCTGCCGGTTCCGGAAACGCGCCGTATCGCCTGCCTTCGAAATCCACATTCCGGCCGTAAGTGTCAATCAAAGCCTTCTTCACTTTGTGCGCGAATGACAGGTTCACTTGCTGTTCGATGATGGCGGAAATGAGGATTTCGAAGACCTGAGGAGCCTGGGGCACGCGCATGCCATGGAAGTGGACAATGAGCCGGCGAAGCGCCGGGTCGGCCTCCGCCATGGCGTAAAAGGGCCGAAGGTCAAGGTCCGTGGCGAACTGCCGTTCCACTTCCGCTTTCGTGGCGCGCTGGGATTTATAGTCATTCGGTCCGGCCAGAATCCGCACATGCAACTCGGGCTTCTGCGCGGTCCCCTTTCCCCGCACGCCGTAAAGAATTAAATCCCTGCCCAGATCCAAGACGCGGCGATACTCCTCGTCCACAAAGTAATCCAACAGAGGAGCGAATTGCCGCCCGTTCAGCAGAGCCGGAGGGCTCAAGATGAATCGCAGCGTTTGCGGGAAATTGAACGGTGGGCAGGGATAAATAGTCATAGGCGCGAGACGCTTCATTCTGTACTGGGGCGAGGTGTCCACGCAAGAAGCGAAAATTCCGGGTAGTGATACAGTTTCAGTTCGTAGCGGCGAGTTCACCTCGCCACATGGCGGCGTAAAGCCGCCGCTACATCCCTACAAAATTCAACCTGCGCCGGAAAGGTTCGTGATCTTGCCAGCGCGGGGTCGAATATTGCATCTTAATAAATGCGTGGGGATGGAGCCAGTCCGCTCTGCGGATTGGAAGCTTTTGGAATGAAGGCACGAACCATCGCGATCATCGGGGGCGGGCCGGCGGGTGCCATGACCGCTGAAAAATTGGCGGAGGGCTGGGGACTGCGCGGCCCGGGCGGCAACGCGCACCGCGTGCAAGTTTTCGAGGAGAAAATCGGCTGGGAAAAACCCTGTGGGGGCGGCCTGAGTTACAAGGCGCTGCGCCGGTATCCTTTCCTGGAGCAGGCGGCGAGCGGGGGAAATCTGCTGCGCACTGCGGAATTCATCGCTCCCTCGGGGGCCACGATGCGTTTTCGCCTGCGCGTGCCGCTGGCGGTTTATTCGCGCGCAGTGCTGAATCAATTGCTCCTGCGGCGAGCGCAAAAGGCCGGGGCGGAAGTGGTGGCCGAAAGAGTCTTGCGCCTGCAAAGAACGAGCGCGGGCTGGGAAATCAGGGGCCGCGAGAAAATTTATCGCGCGGACTTTGTGGTGTTGGCAGCCGGCGCGCGCACGCGCTTGCGGCAGACGCTGGCGCCGGACTTTTCTCCACACGACTTCATGCTGACCTATGGCTACTATCTGCCGCTTTCCAGTGATGTTTTGCGCGTGCAATTCTACGAGGATTTTGAGGGCTATGCCTGGGCGTTTCCACGCACCGACCACATTTCCGTGGGCATCTGCGGGAAGATTGGCGAGGATTTCATGCCCGCGTTGCGCAACCGCCTGGGAGACTTCATGCGCAAGTACGGCTACTCTCCCGATCCGCGAAGAGTCTTCAGCCACTTGCTGCCCTCACTGGGCGTGGAAAGCTGGGAGAACTTGCGCCTGGCGGGTAAGGGATGGGCACTGGCGGGTGACGCCGCCGGGCTCGTGGATCCCGTCACGGGTGAGGGAATCTACTACGCGATGCGCTCCGGCGACTTGCTGGCCGAGGCTTTGCTCGAAGATTATCCGCAAGCCTATCCGGAGAAGGTGCGAAATGAATTTGGGAAAGCCTTGACTCTTGGGGCCCGCCTGGCCAGGACGTTTTATCACGGCGAGTTTCTGGGTAGCGGCGTGACCACGCGCATGATAGAGTTCGGAGCGCGCAGCCAGAAATTTCTCGAAATTATTCAGGACCTCATCGAGGGCTCAAGATCCTTTCCAGGGCTGGCGGCGCGATTGTATTCAGGATTGGCCCGCACGCTGGTGGAAACAGGGGCAAGCAGACTTCGCGAAGCGGTCCAATCTCCATGTTTTCCCTCCTCAAGCGGCGAAGGGGGAAGTCATGTCAGAGGGTGAGGGGCCGCCTCCCTCTTGGATGGCGGGAGCAGCGTCTCTTGCCTTCGGCCTGCATGTCTCGCTGCAATCATAGCGATGTGATCACCCGGCCACCAGTCTCAGGATCAAATTCATGCCAACCAAATCTCAGGAGCTGTTCGCGAAAGCCAGGCGCTTAATGCCCGGAGGGGTAAATTCCCCCGTGCGCGCTTTCCGCGCCGTGGGAGGCGAGCCGATTTTCATGGCCAGTGGCAAGGGCGCGACCATTACGGATGTTGAGGGCAAGAGCTATGTTGATTACGTGCTCTCCTGGGGTCCGCTGATTCTGGGTCACGCCCATCCCGAGGTCTTGGAAGCGCTGGCAAGGACTGCGGAAGCAGGAACGAGTTTCGGGGCGTGCACGCCGCGCGAAGTGGAACTGGCGGAGCGCATTATTGAGGCTTATCCCTCCATCGAGCGGGTGCGCCTGGTGAATTCCGGCACGGAGGCCACGCTTTCCGCGTTGCGTGTGGCGCGGGCGGCGACGGGGCGGGACAAGATTCTGAAATTCGAGGGTGGCTATCACGGCCACGGCGACAGCTTGCTGGTGAAAGCGGGATCCGGGGTGGCCACGCTGGGCCTGCCGGATAGTCCCGGCGTGCCGCGCGCGCTCGCCGAGCTCACCGTGACGGTTCCTTACAACGATGCCGCTGCACTCGAACAAGCTTTTCGAGCCCATCGCCACGAACTTGCGGCCGTCATCATCGAGCCGGTGGCCGGCAACATGGGGTGCGTTCCCCCGCGCAAAGGCTTTTTGGAAAAGTTGCGCGCCCTGACGCATGACCACGGAACCATTCTGATTTTTGATGAGGTCATGACCGGCTTCCGAGTGGCTTATGGAGGCGCGCAGAAGCTTTACAAAATCAATCCCGATATGACTACCCTCGGCAAGATTATTGGCGGGGGTTTGCCCGTGGGAGCGTACGGCGGCAAAGCTAAGTTAATGGACCAGGTCGCTCCGGCCGGTCCCGTGTATCAGGCGGGCACACTCTCCGGAAACCCCCTGGCGGTGGCGGCGGGGCTGAAGACGCTCGAAATCCTTCGCCGGCCCGGCCTTTATGAACGACTCGATGCCCTCACCGCTCGCTTGACCGATGGCCTGGTGGTGGAGGCGGCGCGCGCCGGCGTGGCCCTCACGGTGAACCGCCTCGCTTCAATGTTCACAGCATTTTTCACCGCTCAGCCGGTAACGGATTACGCGAGCGCAAAAAAGTCGGACACCACCGCTTACGGCCAATTCTTCCGCGCACTGCTTGATTCCGGGGTCTACTTTCCTCCCGCGCAGTTTGAAGCCGCGTTTGTTTCCACCACCCACAGTGAAGGCGATGTGTCCGCAACAATCCAGGCGGCGAGTATTGCATTCACAGGCTTGAGGGCTTGAAATTAAGGACGAGGACTAGCCGTTGTGGTGCTGGAGGGGGGAGTTGAACCCCCACGCCGGGTGACCGGCGGCAGATTTTGAGTCTGCTGCGTCTGCCAATTCCGCCACTCCAGCGCAATCGGGAATATCAATTTAACATGGGTGCAAGATTCGCTCAACTTGGTTGTTGGGCGGGCATGACGAACCAATTCTACCAGCCCATTGGGGCCGGGTTGGCAATGCCCATCGCCGGAGCAATTGTGCAGCGCGGCGCCGACGGCATGCCCTTTCGGCTTTTGATATACTTCCGTTGAGCGTAGTTTATTTGCACGGAAATAAGCGGAAGTGGAGCGATGCAGCGAAGGCCGATCCTTGCGGTTACGGGACTTCTGGTTCTGACCTTCGGGCTCGGATTGGGGATGGGCACGCGATTTGGGCGAAAGTCTGTCCCGATTCCTAGCGACCCCATTGCTCCGCAGCCTGCCGGTTCTGAATTTGTGACAGCTCAGGCCCCCGCTTCCTCCACTCCGCCGCCCTGCGTGGATATTCGAAACGCCGGGTCGCTGGTGGGCTCAAGCGGCTGCGTTTCCGGGCTTGTCCTGCGGGTTTATTCGGCGCGCACGGGCAATACTTTTCTGGATTTCTGCCAGGATTATCATTCCTGCCCATTCTCCAGCGTGATCTTCGCAACCGACAAGAGCAAATTTGGCGATCTGGGGGCTCTACAAGGCAGGCGAGTGGAGATTCGAGGCGATGTGGTCTCCTACCAGAGCCGGGCCGAGATCGTCATCCGCGATCCTCAACAGGTCCGTAGTACGCCATAGCAAGGATGAAGTTTGAAGGATGAAGGATGAAAGGCTAAAGGGTAAGAGGTAAGAGAAAGGGCAAAAGCGAACATGTGGATGTAGTGCGCCGGGTGCGGACCGTCCGAATTGTATCCCGGTTGAGCTTGCAGGCATGAAGGACAGATTTATTACTGGGAGCGCAGTAGATGACCAGAGTTAACCAAAAGAACAGTTCCTTGCTTAGAAGTTTTATTCGATCGACTTTGTCCTCAATCACTTTCGGCGCCAGCAAGCCTGCCCGATGCGCGAGGCGAAATCTTGCTTTTACCCGTCACCCTTTACCTTTTACAGGGTCTGGCCACTCCTTCGCTTTTCGACCTTTATCCTTCGTCCTTCCCGCTTCATGCTTCCTCCTGCTTGCTGCCTACTGCTTTCTGCCCGCTACGTTTTGCCAGCAGCCTTCCGCGGCAACGCCCGCGGGTGTTCAAGTGACCAAGCAAGCTGGCGACCTTATTTTGCAGGGCTTCGATCATCTAGGCCAGCACGACGCCGCAGGCGCGGAGAAGGCCTTCCGCGCGGCCATCGAGGTTCAGCCGGAAGTTGAGGCCGCACATCGCGGTTTGGGATTGGCGCTTCGCGAGGAAGGGAGGCTGGCAGAGGCGTTTCGGGAATTGCAAACCGCCACACAACTCGATCCCTCGGATTCCGATGCCCACTATACTTTAGGCTCCGTCTCATGGGCGTTGAGCTTGCCGGAAAATTCCCAGCCCAATAAAAAAGGGGGCCTGACTCCATCGGACTACCAGGGAGTTGCGGGGGAAGAGTTTTCGAAAGCTCTGGCCCTCAGCCCCAAGGACGCCATGCTACGCATCAATTTGGCGGTCCTCTATCTCGACTCGAACCGGCCGCACGATGCGATTTCACAGGCGCAGGAAGCAGTGCGCATCGCTCCGAACGAAGCGCTGGCTCATGTTACGCTGGGCCGGGCTTACTTTGCCAGTGGGGAGGAGGAGAAGGCCGCCTCAGAATACGACACTGCGGCCAAGCTTGACCCACACGATGGTCAGGGCCTCTTGGCCCTGGGCGAGATGCGCATGTTCCAACACCGCACGGAGGAGGCGGAAGCGGCGTTGCGGCAGGCCATTCAAGTCTCGCCGGATTTGGGGCCGGCCTATGCAGCCCTCGCACAGATTCTGGTGGAGCAAGACAAGAATAGCGAGGCGCGCTCTGTTCTGGAGAAGGCCGTGGCCCTGAATTCCCAGGATTGGCAAAGCCAGTACGAGCTTGCGGTGCTGCTGAACCAAGCTGGAGAGACAGCGCGCGCCACGGATCTGCTCCAGAAAGTCCTGCAAGTCAATCCGGATTTTCCCGGCGCGCGCGAGCAGTTGGCTACTGGCCTGCTGCGGCGGGGTGACATTCAGGGTGCTTCCGCCTTGGCCGGAAAAATGATTGCGGAAAATCCCCAGGGGCCGGAGGGACATCGCATCATGGCCTTGGTGCTCTGGAAGCAGCGGGACTACGAAGGCTCGCTTGCCGAATGCGCTATGGTGCTGAATGCCGATCCGAATTCCGCCGCTATGATGGCGCTCCAGTCCATCGCACTGTGGCAGGCGGGAAACCATCGCGAGGCCCAAAAAGCCTTTCGCGACGCCGCCAAGGTGGAGCCCAAAGTGGGCACCGCTGACGTTTTCTGCCGGCTGCTGCTCTGCGACGCGCACGACATCAACATCGTCAGCGATTTCCTCCACAAGAACCGCTGGGTTCTGATGCCTCCCATGGAGCAGTAGAGGCGGCACCTCGCCCCTTAGCGTGAAATCGAGAGATGATCGCAGGAGTTCCTCGCAAAATTTCCGATCACATGATACGATGCGCACCGCGTCGTTCGTCCTCGACCCATCCGCCGTCCTCGCGGCGGGAATCTGAATGGAAAAAGTCGCTGGGAGGAATCGCCATGGCGATTTTCATCGTAGAGAAGGTTGTTGACGGCATTATGCTGGTGGATTTGCGTGGACGCATCACCCTGGGGCCGGAGACGGAGGCGCTGCGCAATAAGTTGAAGGATCTGCTCACCGCCGGCCACAAGCATATTCTCCTGAACCTTGGCGAAGTGACATACCTTGACAGCGTGGGCCTCTCGAGCCTGGTTTCCGGCTACACCTCCGCTCGCAACGTGGGAGGCGATTTGAAGCTCCTGCATCTGCCCCGCGGAGTTGCACAGCTTCTCCAGATTACACGCCTCAGCACGGTTTTCGAAATCTATGAGGACCTCTCCGCGGCGGTAAATTCATTTAAAACGGAAGTCCTCTAAGAGGCATGGAGCCGGCAGGACCTAACGTGGCCTTCCCTCCTGCGCAATTTCCCTTCACAGAATTCATCCCTTTGACATTGACCTTGTGTGCTGGTAGAGTGGCCCCAACGTGTGCAAGAGGCGACTTAACAGGCAATAATAACGTAAAGCCCCCCTGCGCAAATCGAGGTGTGTATGCAAGGCACAATCAAGCGGGTCATTCGCGACCGCGGATTTGGTTTCATTCGTTCCACGGACGGGCAAGAGGTGTTCTTCCATCGCAGCAGCCTTCAGCAGCTCAATTTTGACGGACTGAAAGAAGGC
>JASHTZ010000316.1 GCA_030040295.1 Terriglobia bacterium
GGAAAGACGACCTTGCTGAATATCCTGGCTGGCTATATTCCCGACGATCAGCGGGTTGTCATCATCGAAGACACCTCGGAGATCCGGATCCACAAAAAGGACCTCGTTCGTTTCGAGGCACGGCGGGAACAGAATGGCTTGCCGGCGGTCACCATTCGCGACCTCCTGAAAGCGACCCTTCGGCACCGTCCCGACCGGATCATTCTGGGTGAGATTCGAGGCGGGGAAGCCTTCGACCTTTTGCAGTTGCTCAACACGGGGCATTCCGGCACGCTATCCACGGTCCACGCGACCTCCGCCCAACAAGGGTTGTCGCGATTTACCAGTTGCGTCCTGCAAAGTGGGATCGACCTGCCCTATCACGCAATCAAGAGCAACATTGCCGATTCGTTGAACGTCATCATCCAACTCGAACGTCGACCCGGGCAGCGCTTGGTTACGGAGGTCCTCGACCTCAAGGGCTACGACCCGGACGCTGACCGTTACGACTTCACTCCGCTTTACCTTCGAGAGGAGGAAATATGCCGGCATTAGCACAGAACCTTTCCGAGGGCCGTCGGCTGACCCCCGAGGAATACATCAAGGCGAACTACGAACCGCGAGACCATCTTGCAGTGTTGATACACCACCGGACAAAAAACGATACCGTCCAGCGGGTAAACACGGCAGAGGCGATTGCCTCCTCCAAATGGCAGGGTTGGCTCCGCCACGCGAATGCAAACGGCTATGATGTTTATATCTCCCAGAACACTATAAACGCGGCTTCCCCGCATCGTCGTAAACAGGATGTGGAGGCCATCCGCCACATCTATCTTGACTTGGACCAGGATGGCGACCGGGCACTCAAGGCCATCGAGACGACCATGAAGCTCCCCCGGCCTAGCTTCGTCATTGACACTTCGCTCGGTAAGCATCAGGTGATCTGGAGAGTCGAAGGTATGTCCCAGGCCGACGCGGAGAATTTGATGAGGGCCATGGCCAGAGAGTTCGGGGGTGATCCCGCAGCAACCGACTCGACGCGGGTTCTGAGACTGCCAGGCTTTTACAACAAGAAGTACGAGGCGCCCTATCGAATCGAGGCGCGCCACGAGAGCTCCCAGGTATACCGCTTGGCGGATTTCAAAGTCTCACTTGAGACGATACAGTCGCAGGAAACGACTGCCGACCGGCGTCCCGCTGGTAAGGGTTCATCCACCAAGAACACTCATTCCGAGCGCGATTGGCGCTGGGTGATGCGCCAGCTTCGACAGGGAGAATCGACCGATAATCTGGTCCGAAAACTCGAGCAATCGCGGCAGGACAAACCTGATCCCGGTTACTACGCCCGGCTTACTGTCACTCGGGCATACGCGCGATACGCGCTTTCCCGCGGGATTGACCCTCAAGAGGTCATTCGTACAATCAGCGCACATCCACCCAGGAACACAGACGATGGAGAGGCATACGCCCGTAAGACGGTGAGCGAAACGCAAAGATTGATCAGCAGCCAACGCACGCAAGCCCAGGCGCACCCGGAGCCCTTGCAGGGAAATGCCCAACGACTTGCATTGAGGATGACGCCGTGAGTCTGAGCGTGCGCTTAATTCGCTGGGTCTTGGCAAATGCTCTTCTCGGGGGAATTTCGTTCCTCTGCACGGGAGACATGAATCAGTACAGTTTGAGGCTATATCTCTTCACCTTTGCGTTCATCGACTTCATCAGCGTTCTGGTGATCAGTCCCGATTTGGCGAAGGAACGAAGCGAACCAGGCTCAAAGGGGGCCGATTCAGCGGTTCGTCCGGTGGCGAGCGCCTTGTTCGTTGCGACAGTGGCATTCGGCGCCCTTGATATGGGAAGGCTTCACTGGACATTCCCATCTTCCGAAGGAGTGCAGATGGCAGCGTTTGCCGTCTTTCTTGCGGGCAATGCTCTTCAAATCTGGGCGATGGCAGTGAATGAATTCTTTTCGACGGCACTTCGCCTTCAGACCGAGCGGGCACACGAACTGGTAAGGGGTGGACCCTATCGCTACGTTCGACACCCTGGTTATCTCGGGATGTTGCTCGCTATGCTTTCGACGCCCTTCGCGCTCGGCTCGAAGCTCGCACTTCTCCCAGCAACAATGTATGGGGCGCTGATTTTATTCCGCGCCACACGCGAAGACGAATTTCTCCTCAGCAATCTCCCCGGCTATGCCGATTATATCGAAGTGGCACCATACCGTTTATTTCCGGGGATTTGGTAAAGGAGGGAAAATAACAATGGAATGCTCTGCTTGCCAGTCGAACAATTTAGTGAAGGTATCGCTCGCCTACGAGCAGGGTCTCTCCGAGTACAAGGGCCGCTCGCGGTCGAGCGGACTGTCGCTCGGGACAGGAGGGCTTGGCCTCTGGGGCGGCAGGGCTGAGACGAACGGTACCTTTCAGACCCGCCTTTCGGCTCGCCTCAGCCCGCCAACCAAGTGGTCATATTGGAGGGCATCCAAGTGGTGGTTGGCAGGGATATTCGCCTTGTGGTTCTTGCGAATCGCACTGATGCCGCACAACCCGTACATGGCGGCAGAATTCAACCGGGATTTCGTGTGGGCCTTGGACGCCTATGTGGGCGCGCTGGTCCTTCTGTGCTGGCTTATCTGGCGATACAACCACCGCGTGTTCCCGGTTAAGCGAAAACGCTGGGAAGGTTCATTCATGTGCAGGCACTGCGGTCAGATTCTTCAGATGGGCTTTAACGAACCTTGCTATGAAAACTCTTACCCGGCAGCCCGGTTCGGAAAGTGTTTTCGTTGACTCAGAGAGAATCGAACGCTCGATTCTGCTGATCCGAGGTGTCAAAGTGATCTTGGACGCGGATTTGGCGCAACTCTACGGTGTCAGCACCAAAGCATTCAATCAGGCGGTCAAGCGTAATAACGATCGGTTTCCGGACGATTTCACGTTCCGGCTGACCAAAGAAGAAAAGCGCGAGGTGGTCACAAATTGTGACCACCTCCAAAGGCTCAGGTTTTCCCCCGTTCTCCCCGTCGCCTTCACCGAACACGGCGCCATTATGGCAGCGACTGTGTTGAACAGCGACCGCGCGATAAAGCTCAGCGTTTTCGTGGTTCGCGCATTTCTCAAACTCCGTGAAATGCTCGGAACCCAAAAGGAGTTTGCTCACAAACTTGGTGAATTGGAGACGAAATTCGCGGAACACGACAAGAAATTCACCGTGGTATTCCAAGCGATTCGCGAGCTCATGCAGCCTACTGTCGTTCCTCCAAAAAGGCGAATCGGATTTGCCGCGCCTAGGGAGGACAAAGTATGAACTTCACTGATCAAAATACCGTAGAAGAACGAGTCCACGAAGCGACAGATTTCGAGCAGGTCGTAGACGTCAAGACTGCCGCACGGTTTCTTGGTGTCAGTCCCTCGCTGGTGTATGCTTACGTTGAGCGAAAGCAGATTCCCCATTTCCGAATGATGGGTCGCGCGATTCGGTTCAGCTTGTCCGAACTCGAAAAGTGGCGACGCCAATTCATTGTGAATGGAGGAATCTATGGCTAGACCACGCAACACAGGGGGAACTGTTTACCCCCGCAAGGAAAGCGGATTCTGGTGGGTTTGTTATCGAGCGCGCGATGGTCAGAAGATCAAGGAATCCTCGGGGACAACGGACCGGGAGGAAGCGGAACGTTTTCTTCGAGAACGATTGGCTGCCCGCGACGAGGGCAAGCTGCCCGCCATTCTTTCGAGCAAGAATCTGACACTTGACGAGTGGGCCCAGTGGTTCCTGGAAAGGCGTTCGAAACCGCCCCACCGCTCAGGGAAAACTCACGAACAGAATATGAATGCAGTCAAGATGCTCCGCCCGATTTTGGGCGCCTTACGGCTTTCGGACATCACGCCGGAAGGCATTGAAGACTACATCAAAAACCGACTCGCGGAAGGAAGGAGGATACACACCAAATTCGGGCTGATCCACCGCGGAAGGATAAAGCCCGCTACAGTTCACCAAGAGTTTCGCGTGTTAAGGAACATGCTCAATTTTGCCATCCGGCAAAG
>JASHTZ010000317.1 GCA_030040295.1 Terriglobia bacterium
AGCCATGGCGACACTTGAGGCGGCGAGAGCCACGAAAACTAACAAGCAGAGTTTCTTCATGGCTTTAATTCCTCCTTATCGATAAGTCCCGCATTCCCGCAGCTCTCAGATTTGCCGGGCTGCGTCTTGACTGTCTCCGGACAGCCAAAAATTGTGGCGGCGTTATTGCGCCACCGAATCCTTTTTGGCCGTGGCGCCGGGTGTTGTCGCTGGCGTTAAGCCCCCTGGCTTTCGCTCCCTGGAGTCGCGCTGCGCTCTCAAATTGGCAGCTTCCGCGTCAGTGATGTAGCGGAACACCTGCACGCGGCCTGGAAATGTTTCCGAGACCACAACCTGATTGGACGGGCCGATGGCGATTCCCCATGGGCCCATGAACTGGCCGGGGTAGTTTCCGGCTCCGCCGAGATAAATCAGCAGGCGGCCCTGCTGGTCGAACACCTTCACGCGATTCTGCACCGCGTCCACCAGCCAGATGTGCCCATCGCAATCGATGGCGATTCCCTTGGGGCGGTCGAGATCCGCTGGTCCATCGCCGTTCTTCCCAAAGGTGCTGATAAAGCGCCCGTCCGCGTCAAACATCTCGACCCGGTCATTAAAGGTGTCGGCGACGTAGAGATTCCCGTCCGCGTCCACGGCGACGCCCTCAGGAAGTGAAAATAATCCCGGCTCAGTTTGGTCGTGTTTCCTGCTGGGCTTGCCGATTTGACGTAATAGCTTGAAATTGTCCGCATCAAAAACATCCACAACGTCGCCTCCGGTGTCCGCCACATAGATGAAGCGGTTCTCCCGGTCAACGGCCACGCCACCGGGCCTCACCAGGACGTCGCCTCCGAAAACCCCTTCCATTTCGTGCTTGGGGCTGAAGGCTACAACGCGGTGCAGGCTTGCGTCCGCAACAAAAAGACGATCGTCATCGTCCAGCGCGAGGCCGGTAATCAGACCGAAGTGGGCCTGGCGCCCGTTGCCAATCAGTTCCACGTAGGCCTTGTCAGATGGGTCGAAGACAAAGATCGCTCCAACTCCCTGGTCCGCCGCATAGATCCTGCCTTTGGAATCGACTCCCACTCCCAAGGTGCGGATCAGTTGGTACGGCAATTTGTCCAATTGAACCTGGTCGGCGGGGAGCGAGCCGGCCAAGCGGTCCATCCAGGTGCTCTTGCGCGCCTTCTTGGTATAGAGATTGGGATCGATCTTCTCTCCCGTGTAAATCTCTTTGAACGCGATCCGGGCAATCTCCGGCGGGTTCGGCCAGACAATCTTGCTGACGTCGAAATACGCGGTCGTGCGCTGATTCGCGGGGTTCGCGGGCGGGGTCGTGTTCTTCTTATTATTTGCCGCAAGAACCGCTGCCGGAGAGGCGAGCAGCAGCGATCCCAGCAAGAGCAGCGATGCGATAACGCCGAGCTTGGCCTCTTGGCCCGCGCGATAACGAAGCTTTGCGCCGTTCCTTAACACGTTATTTCCCCCCTACGCGCACGTCCGTCAGGTCCAACCCGTCGACGTGGCAGGTGCTGCAGAACTGCATATCGTTCTTTTGATCCTTCACGAGCATCCCCGGCTCGTTTCCCGAGTGCGGCTGGTGGCAAGTCAGACAGTCCATGTGAATCAGTTCCTTGGTCCGGGGATTCACGACATCTGACACTGGATGGTTCTCGACGGGGTGGCCGAGGCCGTATTTCAACGGCAGAGTGGGAACCTTTTTGAAAAAGTTTTCCGGCATCTTAACTTTTCCATCGAAGATCGCTACCAGGTCGTGGTCGCCGACTTTCTGGGGGCTTGCATCGGGCCCATGGCACTCCAGGCAAAGCGCGTTCACGCTCTTGGTGCGCAGCAGGTGGGCATTGTCGCCACCGTGGGGCTCATGACAAGTGGCGCAACCCAGGTCCGAGGCAGGCTTATGCAAGTGCTTCTTCTTGAATTCCTCGGCCTGTTCGGAGTGGCAGGCCAGGCAGGCAGCCACCGGGTTCGGCTGGAGGAATCCCGGCGTCTGCCCCCCGTGCGGGTTATGGCACACGGTGCAGTCGTCCTGCGCGCCGGGATGCGGGACTTTGGCGGAGGCGATTTGCTTGGCCTGCTCCTCATGGCACATCACGCAGGTCGATTTCACGTCCTTCTGAACCAACACCACCTTGCCATCTTTGGCGGGCTGGTGGCAGTCGTCACAGTCTTTGCTTTCAAATGGGCTGTGCAGAAACGCCTGCATCAGATGGGGCGAATTTGACTGCCTCGCATCATGGCATTGAATGCAATTCGCCGATTCGAAGGGCTGGCCGTGATGCGCTGCGCGGAGCTTTTCATCTTTGGGGTCGTGGCAATCAAGGCAAAGCTGCGGGACCGCCTTGGTGAGGTGATACGCAAACTCATCCTGGTTCGGGTCGCCGCTCTTGTGCATGGTGTGGCATGTGTCGCAGCCGTCGTCGAGCGCCGGATGTCGGCTGCCGCCCTTCGCAACGTGTACGCCCACGTCGTGGCAAGTCAGACAGAGGTTTTCCGTCGGCCCGCCGGAGGTTGGCTGCAAGAGCAAGGACGGATTGTCAGACTTGTGCGGGTCGTGGCACTTCAGACAGTCGCGGACTTGGGGCGGGTGGATTCTTCCGGTGAGATTCGAAGGGTCCTTATCCTTGTGGCAGGTGAAGCAAAGTCCCGTGACGGTCGGCGTGATCAGCTTCACATGTGTCGCATCTTTGCTCACGCGGACTTCGTGGCAGGTCAAGCATCCCTTCGACATGGCCGTGTGTACTGTTTTCCCTTTGGCCAAATCGCTGTGACACTCCAGACATTTGTCCGAGGTGATATTGGGGTCCAGCATTGCTGGGTGCTTGATAGCTTCCAATCGTGTGACTGCCAAGCCGGCCAGCAATACCACCAAGGTGACCCTTTTTGCGAGCGCCGCTTTTTCGGACATTTTCTCCATGCGCATCCACCCTCAAGGTGGATAGAGCATCAAAGAGTGCACGATCATGACCAATATCGAAATAATCTGGCCCAAAACGGGTTTTTAAGTTGCTTGTTCTGAAATGGTTTAGGGGGAGCAGTGAAGCAGGGCATGGTTGTAAGCGGATTGGCACCATCGTTGTGCATGAAATCACCCAATTGTCCGAATTCTTTGGGGAAAGACACCAATTCTAGTGGGCAAAAAGTCTGGTTAGAAACCAGACGGATGAAGGCGCGATGATACGTGGAAATTTTCTTCAGGCTTTGGACGGTGGGGAAGCATGTGAGACGGCCCCCTCCTCATTCGGGCCGTTGGGCAGTTCCTTGCCTGCGGCCACCTTCGCTCCCGTCGCAATAGCCGCTTGCTGCGGTGGTTCTTCCGGTTCTTCGTCTCTTATTTCATGCTCAGGCGCGCGGCCGGTTAGAGCCGTCCATTTGATTGGATAAACTTCCGGGTCGAAAATCACGAAATAGAAGTGCCAGATCAGAATCGAGAATGTTGCCAGGATGGCCTCATAAAAGTGGACGGCGGTGGTGACTTCCAGGACAGCCAGCGCATGAGGAAGATAGGCCAACACCGTGTCATGCGCCCAGAGAAGAATGCCGGTGACCGCCATGACCGCCGTTCCCCACACCAACGCCCAATATTCCGCCTTCTCCGCGTAGTTGAACCGCGCATAACGGGGCTGCTCGGATCGATAGCCCAGGTTATGGCCAACGGTATGGACCGCGTCGCGCACGTCGCGCGTTACCGGGAGCATTTCCTTCACCCACCGTCGGCCGGTTCGAGTGGCCATCAGGTAAATCACGTGGTAGACCGAGGCCCCAATCAGCACAACTCCGGCGATTCGGTGCAGCAACCCGCGCAGGGGGAAGTGCCCTTCCCATCGCACGATAGGAGCCGCCCAAAAGGAATGTGGATATTTCAATGCAAATCCCGTAATCACCAGAACTATAAAACTCACGAGCAGCAGTAAATGCTGGATGCGCTCACTTCGCGTCAGGCGCATCGACCCAGGTCTGGCACGGTATTGGGCCAGTGCGCGCCGGGCTTTGCGCCACCAATCCAGAAAATTGTGCAGCAGCATTCCCCCCAGGATTATGGGAATGGCCAGCAGGTAGAAGGCTTTCACAAAGTCCAGCACTCGCCCGCTTGCGGTCGCAGCGGGAAGCACGTGAACAGGACCGATGGCGAATCGTTCACCTGCGTCGGGATGGCATTTGCCGCAGGTCTTCCCCAGGTTGGCTTTGTTCACGGTCGAGCGGGGATCGCGGGAGGGAAAAATATTGTGCACCCCATGGCAACTCGCGCAATTGGCCACCGTCTGCTGGCCCGCCTGCGAAGCCAGGCCATGGTAGCTGTCCTCGTAAGTGGGGACGCGCGATGCCGGCACGTTGAAGTGCGCCATCAACATGGTATTGGCGTGGCAGCGAGAGCAGGTGGCCTGTGAAACGTTCGCCAGGTAAACGGGCGATTGGGGATTTCCCGGCGCCAGAATCCGATGTTCGCCATGGCAATCCGTGCAAGTGGCGGCATCCAGCACGCCTGCGGCCACCGCTTGCCCGTGAATGCTCGCTCGGTAGACATCATAGAT
>JASHTZ010000318.1 GCA_030040295.1 Terriglobia bacterium
GCTTTGTATCCATAACCGTTACTTTCAGAGCTTGGCCGACGTCACTTGTGCCGTCGAAGCCGAGTTCGCAAACTGGGCTAAACCTAATAACGCGCTGCGCCGAGTATGCGCAATTACTTAAGACGCTGAGTTTAGTTGTGGGATCAGAACGTCATCAAATAGCGATCAATCTCCCACTCGCTGACCGTGCGTTGATACTGGCGCCACTCTTCGTTTTTCACTTGAATGTAATAGGAAACGAAATCCTCTCCCAGGGCCTGCTTGAGGACGGCATCGCCCTGAAGGTGGTGGAGCGCCTCGCGCAAGCTCATAGGCAGGATGTGAATTCCCAATTGTTCCAAGTCGCTTTCCGAAAAGTCGTACAGGTTGCCGGTGTTGGCCGGGCCGGGGTCCATTTTGTGTTCGATACCGTCCAACCCCGCGGCCAATAAAGCGGCCATCGACAGGTAAGGATTAGCGGCGCCGTCGATGGCGCGGTTCTCGATTCGCCCTGGGTCCGGAAGTCGAATCATCTGCGTACGGTTCGCGGGGCCGTAGGTGATATAAATGGGCGCCCAGGTGGCGCCCGAATACGGCGTGCCCGGCACCAGCCGCTTGTAGCTGTTCACCAGCGGGGAAGTGAAAGCACACAGACTGGGAGCATGGTGCAGTACGCCCGCCATGAACCTGCGACCGAGATGGGAAAGGCCGAACTCAGCTTTTTCGTCGAGAAACAGATTTTCTCCGGTTTCCGCGTCCGCCAAACTGAGATGGAAATGGCAGCCGTTCCCGGTAAGATGGGCAAAAGGCTTGGGCATAAAAGTGGCCCACAGGCCGTGCTGTTCCGCGATGGTCCGTACCATCCATTTGAAGAATGTGTGCCGGTCGGCGCTGGTCAAGGCATCGGAGTAGGTCCAATTGATTTCAAACTGGCAGTTCGCGTCTTCGTGGTCGCTGGCATAGGGATCCCACCCCAGTTCCTGCATGTAGCGCAGCAGAGTGGTCATGAAATCGAGATTGCGGTAAAGTGCGCGCAAATCGTAACAAGGCTTGCCCGCCGTATCGAGAGGATCCCAGGGAAGGTAACGGCCCTGGTCATTCTTTTTGAGCAGCATGAACTCGGCCTCTACTCCCACGTTCAGTCTGTACCCTTCTTCTCGTAAATTGCGCAGGCTATGAGAAAGGATCGTGCGAGGGCAATAGGGCCACGGCTGCCCATTGACGTGGAGATTGCCGGGCACCCAGGCGACGTTCTTGCGCCATGGGAGAACGGCAAGCGATTTGAAGTCGGGGATGCTCACGATATCGGCATCGTGCGGGCCTTGGTTCAGGTGACCGGCGGCAAACCCCGCGAAGCCTGCGCCTACGTGCTGCATCTCGTCGCGATGTGTGGCGGGAACAAGCTTGGCCTTGGGAGCACCGCTCAACTCGACGAAGGAACAGAGGAAGAATTCGATGTCTTTTTCGGTCACCGGTGAACTTTGCTGAGCGTCCATGCCTTCCTCCTTCAGTGTGACGCTGCCACCCGAGCAATTAGGTAGTTCTGCCCGAGGAGCCGGCTGCGACCCCTGGCCGAAAATTGAGCAGACGGAAAGAGATACTAACTTCCACTCATGATGAGACGGCCGCAGCGGCCTTTTCGCCAACCAGTTCGCCGGTGGCAAAGCGAGCGGGCGAAAATGGTTCAATGAGTTTCGGCGCTTTTCCCGTGGCGATCAATGCGGCCGTGCAATTGCCGGCAATGGGAGCGGCCTTGAATCCGTAAGTACCCCACCCAACGTCCATGAAAAAGTTTTTGACTTCCTGCGCAACTCCGATGATCGGAGCGAAGTCCGGCGTCATATCGCATACCCCCGCCCATTGGCGCAGCACGCGCAAGCGGTGCAATTGGGGAAAGAGTTCCAATGTATAGGTGGCCATTTGTTCCAGTGTCGGCAGGGTGGCGCGCAGGCTGTAGGACTGATAGGGATCGATCTCTGCGCCGATCACCAATTCCCCTTTATCGGTTTGGTTTACGTAGACGTGGAGCGTCGCAGAGACGATTACCTTGTCGAGGAATGGTTTTAAGGGTTCCGTAACACAAGCCTGGAGCGGGTGGCTGACGATGGGCAGCGACACCCCGGCCATTTTGCCAATCGTGGAAGCCCAGCCCGCTGTGGCGTTGAGCACCGCCGCCGTAGCGATTTCGCCGCGACTGGTGACCACCGACCGCACGCTGCCGTTCTCTACCCGCATCCCCGTTACGGTCGTATGAGGATGAATTTCAATTCCCATCCTATCGCAGGCGCGCGCCAAGCCCCACACCACCGCGTCGTGGCGGATGATGCCGCCGGGAGGATGATACAATGCGGCCAACACAGGAAATCGCGGCCGCGAGCTGAGGTCCATGGCGGGAACCAAGTGGCGAATCTCGTCAGGATAGATGATCCGGCTGTCGATGCCGAGGGCTTGGTTGTTCTCAGCGCGAATCCGCAGGCCCGTTACGGACGCGTCCGTGTGCCCCAGCGTCAGATGCCCGCATTGGCTAAAAAGCAGGTTCCATTCCAGCTCGCGCGAGAGCTTTTCATAGAGCTTCACCGAAGCATCGTAAAAAAGAATACCTTCCGGTGTACGGTAATTTGACCGAATAATGGCGGTATTGCGGCCGCTGCTGCCGTTGCCCAGATAGCCTTTGTCAACCAGCACGATGTTGCGGTAACCATGCTGCGAACCGAGATAATACGCGGTGGCAAGCCCGTGTACACCGGCGCCCACGATCACCAGATCGTAGCGCCGCTTCAGTTCCGGCCGCTGCCACATGCGTTCTTTTTTAAACAGACTCAGCATCGTGCTACTTTCACTTCGACAACAGCTTCTGTGCTTCCAATCCTATCGGCGTAATATGGTATTCGTGTCCCGCGTGCAGCACCGACTCCCACACACTCTCGCCGTATTCCCTGCCCACCAGCAAATGAAACGCCGGTATGTC
>JASHTZ010000319.1 GCA_030040295.1 Terriglobia bacterium
CCAGGCCAGTTGCCGCACCAGAAAGTAATCCGCGTTGTTGTAGCGATCTGCGGCCATCACCGCCGAAGCGCTGAACACCATGAGCGCGCCAAAAAGTACCAGGCCCACCACTGCGGCGAAGAGGATCTTGTCGGATTGGAGTCGGCGGGCCATTGATCATTAAAAGTTGCTGGTTGTCAGTCGCCGGTTCTCGGTAAGGGCGTACTTTCCGCGTTCCGAAAACCGAGAACCGAACTCACTCCACTCCCGGCAGGCGCTGTTGCTTTGGAGATGGCGTCCCTTCGGAGATCTTTCCTTGTTTCCCGGACGATTTCTTAGACACTCGGCCGGTGGGCCGCGTTTCAT
This sequence comes from Terriglobia bacterium, assembly GCA_030040295.1. Lineage (GTDB taxonomy): Bacteria > Acidobacteriota > Terriglobia > UBA7540 > UBA7540 > Bog-366. The sequence continues at coordinate 346 of JASHTZ010000319.1, forward strand.
ACGGCAGAGCTTCCTCCTCAAGTTCCTCCGCCGTACTTTCGGAAACGGAAATTGTCGGCTCATCTTCGGGCACAAGCTGGGATTCACCTCCCGGCATCTCCACGGCGTCCACCTCAAAGATGTAAGTCAATTCCAGTGGACGCGCACTGCCCTTGTCGCGGGGTTCCGCGGCCGATGCCCCTGCGGCTTCCCCTTCATCGGCAGGTTCAGTTCCAGGAGGAGTTGAAACTGGGGGTTCCACCACAGCCTCGGACATGGATTCACTCACGATTACAACATCGTTCGCCGCCACGATGCCGGGGACCGGTTCTGCCGGGGACGATTCGGCGGATTCTGCCGATGCAGGTGGTTCGGATTGTTCAGCGACCGCTTCAATATGCCCGTGAACGGCTGCGGGCTCTGACGGTTGGCAAACATCTGAGGCAGGTACAACAGCGGGGGCGCGAGGTGATTCCAGTTTTGCGTCAGCGTCCACTGAGTGTGATATTCCCGGAGGACCGGGCAATTCCATGTGGGAGTCCTGCTTCGACTCCTCAAAAACGATTCCGGGCTCATTATTTGCGGCCTCCGGCCTCGCACCACTGGTCACCGTCTCAGAAGCGTCCACATTTGGCGCCGGACTCTTCTTTTCCACCGCAGGCGCCGGCTTGCGTTTCACTTTGCCTTCCCAAACTTCGCGATCCAGCCGGTTGACGAGTTCCTTGAAGACGTGGCCACGTTGCTCGTAATCCTTGAACTGGTCGAAGCTCGAGCACGCTGGAGCCAGCAACACGGTGTCGCCGGGTTGCGAGTGGGCGAACGCCTCGTTCACCGCCGCGGCCAGGTCGCCCGCCTGCACCAGATCCGTCGAGCCGGAAAGTTGCGCCGCGATCATCGGCGCCGCCGCGCCAATCAGCAGAATTTCGCGCACGCGGTTCTTGATGAGCGGCAGGAGCGGCGTGTAAGGCGCGCCCTTGTCTTTTCCACCCATAATCAGGTGAACGCCGCGCTCGAACGCTCCCAGGGATTTCAACGTCGCATCCACGCTCGTCGCCTTGGAATTGTTGTAGAACTGCACGCCTTGAATTTCGCGTACAAATTCCAGGCGATGCTCGACGGCCTTGAACTCCCGCACGGCCTTGCGGATGGCGGTAAAATCCGCGCCGAGCACGCAGGCCGCCGTGGTGGCCGCCAGCACGTCTTCCAGGTTGAAGTCGCCGCGCACGGGCACGTCGCGCGTTTCAAACAGCAGGCGCTCCAGGTGCCGCACGCGATAGAAGACCTTGCCTGCGGATGCGAAAACGCCGTTGGACAATTCCCTCCGGCGGCTGAAGAGCACAGGGCGGCTGCGCACTTCCGCGCCCAATCCGGCCACCCAGGGGTCGTCCGCGTTCAGCACCGCAAAATCCTTGTCACTCTGATTGCGGAAAATCTGGCGCTTGGCCTGCGCATAGGCTTCCAGACTGGGGTGCCGGTCCAGATGATTGGGGGAAAGGTTGAGCATCACGGCGACCTGGGGGTGCAGATCGTGAATGGCTTCCAATTGAAAGCTGCTCAATTCGGTGACAAATTTCGTGCCCGGCTGCGCATGGCCTACCGCTGAACTCAAGGCGTTGCCGATGTTGCCGCCCACAAAAGTCGGAAAGCCGGAGGCGGAAAGCATGTTCCCGAGCAACGTGGTGGTGGTGGTCTTGCCATTCGATCCCGTGACGCCCACCATAGTTCCCTCAAGAAACCAAGTGGCGACTTCCACCTCGGGGTAAATCGGGATATTCCGCTGCCTCGCCGCTTCGAGTTCCGGCAAGTCCCACGGTACGCCGGGGCTGATCACGATGGCTTCATGGCGCAGGAAAGTTTCCTCGCGCTGCGCACCCAGCTCCAGCCCGACTTTATCCTTCAGCAGGCCGGCCAGAACATCGCCAAACTCGCCCGGCGGCTTGCGGTCCGTTACGGTCACCACTGCGCCCCGGCGCGCCAATATTTGCGCCGCCGCCAGGCCGCTGCGGGCCAGGCCCACCACCAGAATGTGTTTGCCTTCAACGTTCATGCGTTACCCGAAACTGGAAACTCGAAATTCGTCACCGTCTTTAAAATCCGCTCTACTGTAGCGGCGGTCTATGACCGCCGATTTCGGCGGTCGCAGACCGCCGCTACAGTGATATTTTTATCCTCCTTAATAATTCCCTGCCTCTATCTCAACTTCAAAGTTGTCAACGCAAACAACGCAAAAACCAAGGCCGCAATCCAGAAGCGCGCGATGATTTTCGATTCCTTCCAACCGCACAGCTCAAAGTGATGGTGGAGAGGCGCCATGCGGAACACGCGCTTGCCCCGCGATTTGAAGGAGGCCACCTGGATAATGACGGAAAGCGCTTCAACCACGAAAATTCCGCCGATAAAGGGCAGCAGCAATTCCTGCTTCACCAGCACGGCAACCACTCCCAACGCGCCACCCAGGGCCAGAGAACCCACGTCGCCCATAAAGATTTCCGCCGGGTAGGCGTTGTACCAAAGGAACCCCAGGCTGGCGCCCACCATCGAGCCGCAAAAGATTGTGAGCTCAATGACGCCCGGCAGATGTTGCAGGTCGAGATACTCGGAGAACACCGCGTGCCCGGATACGTAAGTGAGGATGGTCAGAGCGCCCGCGGAAATCACCAGGCAGCCGATCGCCAGGCCGTCCAGTCCATCGGTCAGATTTACAGCATTCGACGAACCCACCAAAACCAGAATAACAAAGATCAAAAAAGGAAGGAATGCCAGGGGAAAAGTCCAGATATTTCCGAGAAATCGCGTGATGAGCAACGCCGGATGTATGTTCTTGAAGAAAGGAAAAGTGAGCGAGGTGGAATAGAGTCCTCGCGCCGAAAGGGAAATCAGGATGATGCCGAAGACGAAGCTCACCAGGATCTGCAGCCAGAATTTTCCCCTTGGCGTAAGCCCCTTGTTCTGGCGCCGGCGCACTTTCTGGTAATCGTCCCAGAAGCCGATGGCCCCGAAGGCCAGCGTGGTCCCCAGGGTGAGCCAAACGTATATATTGCTCAGGTCAGACCAGAGCAGCGTGGGAATCACGATGCACAGAACAATCAGCACGCCGCCCATGGTGGGGGTTCCGGCCTTGGTCTGGTGCGCTTGCGGGCCGTCCTCCCGAATGTATTGGCCAATTTGAAATTCCTTGAGCTTGCGGATCAGCCACGGGCCCAGGATGAGCGAGAGCAGCAGCGCCGTGATGCTGGCAAAAGCGGTTCGAAAAGTAATGTAGTGAAAAAGATTGAAGATGTGAAAGTCTTGATGCAGCCGGAGGTAGAGGTAATAGAACATAGGATTCAGGAGCCGGGAGCCAGGACCTTTGGAAACCTGCAAATCGAAATTCGAACCGCCGCAACCACTGCGGAACCTGCTAAGCTCGACTTTCGATTTACGAGTTTCATTTCATTTTGCGCATAATCGCGCGGATGGGCTCGTTGTCGGCGAAAACCTGCCACCGCGCAATTTTTCCGTCCTTTACCACCGCCCGCCACGCGGCAGTACACTTCCAGAAATTCTCTTTTCGCAGCGAACCATTCAGCGAGAACGTTCCCTGCGCCGTGCCGAACATGGCCACCGTTTCGCCCTGGGCAAAAATCTCGTCGTGAGAAATGAAGTAGTCAGGAACCATCTTGAAATAGCTTTCCCAGGCCGCGCGCAATTTGTCCCGGCCGCCCACGCGCGCGCCCATGGAATCCACGAAGGCGGAATCGGGGCTGAGCATTCCGACAATCGCCTCCGGTTTGCGATCGTTGATCACCCGCTCGAAGCGGAGGACCACATCAATGGGATTTGAGTTCATGGACCCTCAGAACCGGATGCTTGCAAACACCCGTCCGCCTATTGCGTCCTGATCCCCTGCGCCTGATTCCCCTGCGCCATATCCTTTTTCGCAAGCAATTCAATGACCGCTTCAAGATGCACTCCGCGCGAGCCCTTCACCAGAAACACATCGCCGGGTGCAACCAGCGCTTGGCAGAACTTCGCCGCCGATTTGGCGTCGGGGAAAAAGCGGGCGCGAGAGGCGGGAATCCCCCCCTCGATGGCGCCTTCCGCGATGTAGCGCGCGTCGCCTTGCACGGCGATCACCTGCTCCACGCCGGTCTGGGCGCACCTGCGTCCCACAGCACGGTGCAGGTCCGGCGAAGCTGCCCCCAGCTCCAGCATCTCGCCCGCCACCACGATCCGGCGGCGCGCTCCCACCCAGCCCGCCAGCACCTCGAGCATGCGCTCCATGGCCAGGGGATTTGAGTTATAGCTGTCGTTGATGACCGTGATTCCACCGGGGAGTGTAAGAATTTCACTCCGCTGGTGTAAATTTTTAAACCCGGCCAGCCCCTCGGCGATTTCCCGGGCGTTGATTCCGAACGGGCTGCACGCCGCGATGGCCGCGAGAGCGTTCGCGACATTGTGCCTGCCCGGCAAGGGCAGCGAAAACTCCGATCTCCCGCCCGGAGAAGCTAGTTTCACCCAGGTTCCAACGTCCGCTGCCCCCTTGACCTCCAGCGCCCGAAATTCCGCTCGCGGCGAAAACCCGAAGGTCACGACCCGCCCGGGAAATCCCTCGCTGAACTTGCTGACGCGCTCATCGTCGGCATTCAGAACGGCGATGGCAGTGGGGCCCGTGGTCGCGAGGTAATCGACCAGCTCGCGTTTGGCGCGTGCGATGGCGTCGACGGAATCGAAGAACTGCAAGTGTACGGCCGCGACATTCGTAACCACGCCGATTTGTGGTTCCGCCAGACGCGCAAGGCGGGCAATCTCGCCGGATGCGGACATTGCCAGTTCCACCACCGCCGCCTCGTGTTCGGGCTCGAGCTTCAGGAGCGCGAGCGGCAGCCCAAAATCGTTGTTCAAATTTCCCGGCGAGCGCAGGACATTCAGCCGCCGGCTGAGAATGGCCGCAATCATCTCTTTCGTGGTGCTTTTCCCGGCGCTTCCGGTAACCGCGATCAACCGCTTGCCCCAATTGCGGCGAACCTCAAGGGCCAACCTCTGCAACGCGCGGAGCGTGTTGCCGACGGGCAGCATGAACGATCGCCCGGCATCCCGAGCGCCGGCGTAGAAAGCCTCCTGCACGACCGCCCCGGAGGCGCCGTTTTCCAGTGCCTGCCTTACGAAATCGTGCCCATCGAATCGCGGCCCGCTAACGGCGAAGAAAAGATCACCTCGCGTGATGGTTCGCGAGTCAATCGAATAGCCTGTGACCCGTTGATCTGCCCGATCACAGGATGTTCCTAAGTAAGCCGCCACCTCCCCGAGGGTTAGATTCATCGTTTATTGCCGGAATGAGAAGTCTTCAGTCGTCAGTTCTCGGCAAAAGCCGATACCGGCGACCCTCATTTCTTATATCCCATCTCCGCCAGCACCTTGCGCGCCACGACGCGATCATCAAAATCGATTTTGCCGTCCTTCAATACTTGATAGGTCTCATGCCCCTTCCCGGCCAGCACCACCACGTCACCCTCGCGCGCCTCCTGAAGGGCCTTTTGAACGGCGATGCCGCGGTCGACTTCGGCAATGTAGGGCTTGCCGGTGCGTTGCAACCCCACCAGAGCGTCCGCCATGATCAGCAGCGGGTCTTCGCCGCGGGGATTATCGGAAGTAAGCACCACAAAATCCGCCAGCGAGCCCGCAGCTTCGCCCATGCGCGGGCGCTTGGTGCGGTCGCGCTCGCCGCCGCAGCCGAAAAGGACGATCAGGCGGTTGCGAGTGAGCTCGCGCGCCGTCTTCAGGACGTTTTTCAGCGCGTCGTCTGTGTGGGCGTAATCCACCACCACCAGGAACGGCTGCCCTTCGTCAATTCGCTCGAAGCGGCCGGGCACCGCCTGAAGCTTGGCGATGCCCTCTTCAATCTTACTGCCGGCAATTCCCATAGCCACCCCCGTGCCCACTGCGGCGAGAATGTTGTACAGATTGGCGCGACCCACCAGGGGTGAAACGATCTTCACCTCTCCATCCGGGATCGCGATCACGGCATCCGTGCGATTGGTCTCAGGCGCGATGCGCCTGGGCGTAATCTGGGCTCCGGCACTGAGCCCGTAAGTCAGGCGGTGGGGGTAAGGCAGATCCAACAGGCGCGCGCCCCAGGCGTCATCAACGTTGATCACCGCCCAATCCGGCGGCCCCGCGCCCAGGCCTTCGAACAGCCGGCGCTTGGCCCCGAAGTACCCTTCAAAATCGTGGTGATAATCCAGATGGTCCTGCGTGAGGTTGGTAAAAACGGCGGCGGCGAAGTGGAACCCCCATACGCGCTCCTGAGCAAGGGCATGAGATGAAACTTCCATCACCGCCGCCGTGCCCCCAGCGTGAACCAACTCCGCAAAATACGAGATCAGATCAAGCGACTCAGGCGTGGTGTTCGTCGCCTCGATCTTCCTTTCACCCAAGCGGTATTCAATCGTTCCGAACGTCCCGCCTCGAATCCCCGCGGCACGCAGGACGTTCTCCACCAAGTAGGATGTCGTGGTCTTGCCATTCGTTCCCGTGATGCCGATGATTTTCAGCCGCGCTTCGGGATGGTGGAAGAAGACCCGGGCGGCGTCCGCCAGGGCGCGGCGAATGGCCGCCACCTGCACCCAGCGCGCGGCAAGCTCGGAAGGCGCAGCGCGCTCGCTCACCACCGCCGCGGCGCCGCGCTTCAACGCATCCGCAATGTAGGCATGGCCATCGGCTTTCTCGCCCTGGATGGCAAAGAAAAGCGTTCCCGGCTTCACTTGCCTGGAGTTGTACGCTAATGACGAGATTTCGGCCGCCAAATCCGCGCCGGCTTTCAAAACCGGCAAATCGCGGAGTAATTCTCCGAGCTGCATTCTTTGCCCAAGAAATTGAATCATCGGTTCATTTCGCCATTGAAAACTGCGGATGACAAAATGGCTCAATGACCAAATGAATCAATGATTCAATTACCTCGCCATCCTTACCTGAACCTTCGTGCCGGCAGGCACCTTCAGGCCGGCGTCCGGATTTTGTTTCACCACTAGGCCGCTTCCCCGAATGTTCAATTCCAGGCCGAGCTTTTGGCACACCACGGCCACGCGGCGGGCAGCCCATCCCGAAAAATTCGGCACGGTCACGAGAGGGCCGTCACCCAGAACCACGGTGCTGGAATCAATTCCATGAAGCTCCTCTGGGGCTTGTTCCACTTGTGAATCTTTTGGCGAATACGATGCGGGCAATACGGGCGAAGTGGCAGCTTCGAATGATCCGCGGTCCGGAGGAAGGAATCCCATAAAGTCCTCCGGTTTCTGGCCGAAAGGCTTCACAGGTTTGGGGGTAACGTGCTGAGGCCACCGGGAGGGATTATCCTGAGGTACATTCAGGTAATCTAGAGTCTGCTCTGCGATGGACCGGAATACCGGAGCTGCCACATCTGTCCCGTAATGCGCTCCCACCGGCGAATCGATGACCACCAGAATAGTCACCGCCGGCCGTGTGGCGGGAGCGAAGCCGATAAAAGAACCTACATAGCGCCCTTTTGTATAGCCGCTACCTTGATCGCTTTTCTGCGCCGTGCCCGTCTTTCCTGCGGAGGTATATCCGCCAAGCTGGGCGGGAACGCCCGTGCCGTGGTCCACCACGGCCTCGAGCATTTGGCGCATCAACTCTGCCGTGTGCGCGCTCATCACTCGCCGCCCGGGCGCCGGGGGCAGAGCATCATGACGCGATCCCAGAAACACATCGTGAACAATGCGCGGCTGAATCCAAATTCCGCCGTTGGCGATGGCGGAATAAAGGCTGACCATCTGAAGCGGGGTCACGCCGATCTCCTGGCCGATGGAAATCTCGCCAATCGAAAGCCCTGACCAGCGGCTGGGAGGTTTCAGCAATCCGCGCTCTTCACCCGGCAGGTCCACGTTGGTCTTGGCGCCGAAGCCGTCAGCCTGGATGTGGCGGTAGAAGCGGTCATCGCCAAGGCGCATGCCAATTTTCACAAAGCCCACATCGCTGGAGTTCGCCAGCACGTCCGTCACGGTAAGGTCGCCGTAAGGCTTGTGGTCATGAATGATGTGCCCCGCCAAAAGAATCCCGCCGTTTTCGCAATTGATGACTTCCTGCGGGTTGGTGAGATTCTCTTCCAGCGCCGCGGCCAGGGTGACTGCCTTGAAGGTTGAGCCGGGCTCGTAAATCCATCCCACCGCGCGGTCCAGACGGGCCGAAGGCAAACTGGCGTCAACGTTATTGGGGTCAAACGTGGGCTGATTGGCCAGGGCCAGAATCTCACCCGTAGAGGGATTTTCCACAATGGCCACGCCGCCCGCCGCCTGCGACCGTTCCACTTCCTCCGCCAAAGCTTTTCCCGCGATGTACTGGATTTTCTCGTCCAGGGTCAGGATCACGTTCTTCCCCGGCACGCCCGGCCACTCGGAGCTGCTGAAGGTTCGCCGGCGCGCGTCGGAAGCCAGCAGCACGCGGCCCGGCTTGCCCTTGATGGCGTCGTTAAGCTCATACTCGATGCCCCCCAGGCCGCGATCATCCAGCCCCACATAGCCAATGGCCTGCGCGGCCAGTTCCCCATTGGGGTAAAAACGCTTGGTCTCACGCTGGAAATAGATTCCCTTCAAATTCAGGTCGCGAACGCGCGCCGCTTCCGCCGGCGTTACCCGGCGCTTGACCCAGCAGAAGGAATGCGTGGTCTCGAAGTGGGCGCGCAATTCGGCCGCATCCACGCCCAGAACGGGCGCGAGCAGCGATGCCACCATCCTGGGCTCTGCCAATTCACTGGGCACGGCATAAATCGAGTCCACGCCCAGGCTCATCGCCAGCGGATTCATCTGCCGGTCGTAAATAATCCCGCGTTGCGGAGCGATTTCCAGGGTGCGCTGCTGCTGGCGTTGCGCGCGCGACAGAAGCTCCACGTAATTGATGACTTGAAAATAGTAGAGGCGGGCCACGACCACGCCGAACCAGAGAAAACAGATTCCAGCGAGAATCAGCCGCCGTCGTTCGGCCGACGGGCGGGACCGGTCGGGCTTCGCGGTGCGGGATTCGGGCTTGCGTCTGGCCATCTTGCCTTCTGTTGCGCCGGCCTCCAGAGCCGCCCCTGAGGGGGGGCGTGGGTCGGCCCGCGGATTACGCCGCGGCCGGACCGGCGCTACGGCCCATATGAAATGTCTCCACCCTTTGAGGAGAAGTTGCGCGCCAGCTCCGGCGGTTCACTGCTTGCCGTCGCTCGCACATCGTCCACCTGAATCACCTGCTTCGGGCCGGGCGAGACCATGCCAAGCCGGGTCCGCGCCAGCGTGTCGATCCTTTCGGGATCGGCGAGCGCCGCCTGCTCCAGCCGGAGCTGATGATTCTGTTCTTCCAGCGTCGCGGACTCGGCCTTGAGCTGCTCGATCTGATAACCGTTCCGCACACACTCGAAATGCTGGTATGCGAGCAGGAGCACAAAAAGGAAAACCAGAATGCCCAATCCGAGCAGACTGAAACATTCACGCCGACGCTCCCTGTCAACTTCCCGCACCAGGCGGGAATTGTCGATGTGCTTGACAAAGTAGAATTCCGGGAAATTCGCCCGGCCCGCGGCCGGAGCGTTTTTCGGACGCCGATTTCCTTTCGGTAATGGGATTGCTACGGTAGCCATGGATTCTCGGGGAGTAGCGCCGGGCTTAGCCCGGCATGTGCCGCCCTAAAGGGCGGCGCTACGCCGTGCTGACACCTTCTCCGCCGCTCGCAGCTTCGCGCTGCGCGCCCGGGGATTGCCGCGGATTTCTTCTTCGCCCGGGCGAGCAACT
>JASHTZ010000320.1 GCA_030040295.1 Terriglobia bacterium
TTCCCGGCTTTGTTTCAAATCGCGTGCTGATGCCCATGATTAACGAAGCCATTTTCAGTCTCATGGAAGGCGTGGCAGACGCGGCGGGCATCGACAACGTGATGAAGCTGGGGATGAACCACCCTATGGGTCCGCTCGAACTCGCCGACCTGATCGGCCTGGACGTCTGCCGCGACATCATGCTGGTGCTTTACGAAAGCTTCCGCGACTCAAAGTATCGCCCCTGCCCGCTGCTGGAAAAAATGGTGGCCGCCGGCTGGCTCGGCCGAAAGACGGGGCGAGGGTTTTATGAGTACAGTAAGCAGTAGGCAGAAAGCAGTAGGCATCAGGTATTACTCTGATCGCGTGAAATGCCATGGGAGGCTTGGGGACGCTGTTCGAACGCGTGGAAGTCAAACTTGCAAATCGGCCATGACGTGGCATAATTGCAAGGGGATTGTTCGGCTCGCCACACCTCGGTTTCGGCAAGCACTTCGTCGGGGCAAATTAAAATAATCTCATCTAACCTCACCTCGCCGCCGATAGTAATGAGTGAAGAGGATAGAACAAATCACTGAGAAGCGAGGAACAACATCATGCCGGAAGAGCGGACGGAAAAGACCAAGGCGGTTGACCTGGCGCTGACGCAGATCGAGAAGCAATTTGGCAAGGGCTCGATCATGCGCCTGGGCTCGAAGGACATTCTGGTGCAAGTGGAGGTTATTCCCACCGGAGCCATTTCCTTCGACGCGGCCTTGGGCGTGGGCGGAGTTCCGCGCGGCCGGGTGATTGAGATTTTCGGCCCGGAATCGAGCGGCAAGACCACGCTCGCTCTTCACATTGTGGCGGAGGCGCAGCGGCGCGGCGGCATGGCGGCCTACGTGGACGCCGAGCACGCGCTCGACGCGGTTTACGCCAAGAAACTGGGGGTGGATGTTGACAACCTCCTGGTTTCGCAGCCCGATTACGGTGAGCAGGCGCTCGAAATTGTTGAGACGCTGGTGCGCTCCAACGGCATTGACGTGCTGGTGGTGGATTCCGTGGCGGCGCTGGTGCCCAAGGCCGAGCTCGATGGTGACATGGGCGACTCGCTCCCCGGCCTTCAGGCGCGCCTGATGTCGCAGGCAATGCGGAAACTGACGGGAATTGTTTCCAAATCCAAAACCTGCCTGATATTCATCAATCAGATTCGCGAGAAAATCGGAGTGATGTTCGGTAATCCCGAAACGACCACGGGCGGCCGGGCGCTGAAATTCTACTCCTCCGTGCGCGTGGATATTCGCCGCATCGCCTCCATCAAGGACGGCGACCGCGTGGTGGGCAACCGTACCAAAGTGAAAGTCGTCAAAAATAAGGTAGCGGCTCCCTTTCGCGAGGCCGAATTTGATATTCTGTACGGCGAAGGGATCTCGCGCGAGGGCGACCTGATTGATATCGCCGCAGAACGGAACATTCTGGAAAAGAGCGGCGCGTGGTTTTCCTACGGCGGCGAGCGCATCGGGCAGGGAAGGGAAAACGCCCGGCAATTCCTGCGCGACAATCCCGACGTGAGGAAAAAGTTAGAGGCGGAAGTACGCAAGGCGCTGAATCTTCATACGCACCACGAGCCGGCTGCCGCCGCAGCCTCCGCCGAGGGAGCAGTTGCTGGTCGTGGCAGGAAGTAAGTTGATTTGCGACGCGGCTGTCGCAGGGGCAAGTCTCGCGGTGGTTCCGTTTGGGCGGCGACGCCAACGACCGCAAGGACCGCCCCGACGGCGGATATTTTCACAGGTCTTCCTGACCGCGCCTTCAAGCCGGGAAGACGCCCAGGGCGGATCCGGTTCGACATCGCAATTCCTCGTCCCCGCAGGCGGAAAGGTTCATCGTCCACAAAGCCGGCGCAAGGGCGGGCTCAGAACGCCGAACGATACCTAAGCTCGACAGCTATACGTGCCAGGGTTGACCGGCGCCGGCGGAAACTCCAGGACGGCTTATGACGATCTATCAACCCGGGAGGCGAGAGCAAATCTTGCAGAGAAATTTTGCCATCCTGGCCCTGACAACAGTTTGGTTGTTGGGGATGAATGCGGCGTGGGGCGCCGTGCCGCGCGTCGGCACCGACACGGCGGATATCCCTGCCACGACTCCCGCGAAGAAAACCTCCTCCGTCAAGCCCGTCGCCCGAAAAACTACGCGTTCCACTGCCACCCGCCACTATTACAATCCGTGGCCGGCCACGGTTGATCCGACCATCGGAGACAACCTGGCGGGCGAAGATCCGGCCATCCGCCAGATGGCGCTTGCCGCGCTCGGGAAAGTGAATGGCAGCGTGGTTGTGGTTGACCCCAATGATGGGCGAATACTGAGCATGGTGAACCAGAAGCTGGCGCTTTCAAGCGGCTTCACTCCCTGCTCCACCATCAAGCCGGTGGTGGCGCTCGCCGCTCTGCGCGAGGGCATCATTACGCCCAGCACCCTCGTATACACGCCCAACGCCGGGCGAATCAATCTCGAGGAAGCGCTCGCGCGCTCCAACAATTTCTTCTTCCGCAAGCTGGGCCTGGAGCTCGGCTTCGACCGCATCACCGAATACGCGCGCGAATTCGGATTCGGCGAGAAGGCCGGAGTGGATATTCCCGGCGAATCCCCCGGAGTCTACCCCGACGCGCCGCCCAAGCTCGGGGGCGTGGGCCTGCTGGCTTTCTGCGGGACGGACATTGAGGTTACGGCGCTCCAGATGGCCGCCATCTTCTCCGCCATCGCCAACGGCGGCACGCTTTATGCCTTGCAATATCCGCAAACGCCGGAGGAAATTTCCGAGTTCCATCCCGTCGTGCGGCGCCGCTTGGACGATTTGGCCCCATACATCCCGCAAATTCGCGAGGGCCTGGAAGGAACGGTGATTTACGGCACGGGCCGCCTGGCTTTCGATCCCGAACTTTCGATCTTCGCCAAGACTGGCACGTGCAGCGAAAACGGCGCGCACCTG
>JASHTZ010000321.1 GCA_030040295.1 Terriglobia bacterium
GCGGGGCCGATGGCGCCGATCGTCAACCCCTTGAGCGCACGGGAATCGCGTCCTGACGCAGCGAGGCGCGCCAGAAAGTTGCTTACCCCGTTCGCCGACGTCGCCAGCAGGTAGTGAAACTCCTCCAGGCGGCGGATTGCGGAATCAAGCGGTCCCCACGAGTCGGGCGGGCGAATGGCGATAGTGGGAATTTCAACGACCTCGGCGCCTAATGCTGCCAGCTCCTCACGCAACACGCTGGCCTGCTCGCGCGTGCGCGTTATGGCGATGCGCTTGCCGAACAGGGCAAGGTGTTCGAACCAATTCAGATTCTTCCGCAGGCTTACAACGTCACCGATCACCGTGATGGCCGGAGTGCTGATGCCCGAGGCTTTGGAGGCAATGTCTGCGAGAGTTCCCTCCACAACTTTCTGCCCCGGCAAGCTGCCCCATTGAATCACCACCGCGGGAGTTGCTGGAGCTCGACCACGCTCAATAAGTGCCTGGGTAAGTTTCGGCAAATTTCGCACCGCCATGAAGAGCACCAGCGTGCCGGGACAAGTTGCAAGTTGCGCCCAATCGATGCGCGACGATTGCTTTTCCGGGTCCTCATGACCGGCAATGAAGGTGACGGTGGAGGTAAGGTCGCGATGAGTGATGGGAATTCCCGCGTAGGCCGGAACAGCGTTGCCGGCGGAAACTCCCGGCACAATCTCGAATTCGATTTCCGCTTCCGCAAGCGTTTGGGCCTCTTCTCCGCCTCGGCCAAAAACAAAGGGGTCGCCGCCTTTCAATCGGCAGACAAGTTTTCCGGCGCGGGCGCGCTCCACCAGGAGCTGGTTGATCACCGTCTGCCGCATGCGGTCCGGTGAGCCTCGCCGGCCAACCCCGATTTGCTCGGCATCGGGCCGCGCCAGGCGCAGCAGAGCAGGATTCACCAGGAAATCATGAATGACGCAGTCGGCGCGCTCCAGAATCTGTTTTCCCTTGAGAGTCAAGAGGCCGGGGTCGCCGGGGCCCGCGCCGACAAGATAGACTTTGCCTTGAGCCATGATCAGTTATCCCAGCGAGGCGAGGATTTCTCTCGCGCCCTGGCGCAGCAAATCCTCTGCCACTTCGCCGGCCACGGCCTCGGGGTCGGACGCCGGCCCTTGAGCCTGGGCGCGTATGATTTTTGTTCCATCGAGGTTCGCCACTAGGCCGTGCAATCGCAAAGCCCCGTTTTCGATTACCGCGTGCGCGGCGATGGGTACCTGGCAGCCGCCTCCCAGGCGGCGCAGCACGGCGCGCTCGGCGCGGACCGCGCGGTGCGTCGCCAAGTGATCGAGCGGCGCCACGGCCTCCCGTGACTGCGCATCATCGGCGCGGATCTCAATGCCCAGCGCCCCCTGGCCAACCGCCGGGCACATCTGCTCTGGACTGAAATACGATGTGATGCGCGAAGCCAGGCCCAGGCGGTTCAATCCTGCCGCGGCCAGCACCAGGGCATCACAATCCCCCTGGCCGAGTTTGCGCAGCCGTGTGTCCAGATTTCCCCGCATCGCGACGTAAACAAGATCCGGCCGCAAGGCGCGCAATTGCGCTTGCCGGCGTAAGCTGCTGGTGGCCACGCGCGCGCCCGGCGCAAGGTTTGCAAGCGTCTTCCCGCTGCGGGCGATGAAAACATCGCGAGCGTCTTCCCTCTGGGGCACGGCGGCGAGCTTAAGCCCGGAGGGTTGTTCCACCGGCATATCCTTCAAACTGTGAACGGCCACATCAATTTCATGCGCCAAAAGCGCCTCTTCAATTTCTTTGATGAACAGTCCCTTGCTTCCCGCCTCGGCGACGGTTTGCGCCATCGAGGCCGGCAACGGCGCCTCCGGCGCCACGGATTGAAGCTTGTCGCCGGTGGTCTTGATAATCCGTACTTCGATTTCATGGCCCGCGGCCGCAAGCTGCTCGCCAACCCAGTGGGCCTGCCAGAGAGCCAGCTTGGAACCGCGGGAGCCAATGATCAGTCGCATGACCCAAAGGAAAAATCTAAGATGTAAGAGTTAAGATGAAAAGAAGTCTGTCGCAAATATCGCGCGCGAGCGCATTTTTACACCTTATCTCTTACCATTTACATCTTTTCTTTTTGTTGTCTCTAATCACCCAGGCCGAAGATCTTGCTGATCAATTTCACAAGGGTGGCACTTTCCGGTTCGCCCGCGCCGCTCTTTAATTCCGTGATGGGCCCGTGGAGAATTTTGTTCATCATACCACGCGTGAGGGCGTCCACAACTTCGCGCTGCTCGGGGGACATGCCGGCCAGCTTGCCCTGGTAACGTTCCAGCTCGGCTGCGCGAATTCGATTCAGCCGGTCCTCCAGCGCCACGATGGTGGGTACGACGTCGCGCGAAGCCAGGCGCTTGAGCGTCCGTTGAACCTCCGTGTCGATGATCTCCTCGGCCCACACGGCCTCGCGCTCGCGCTGTTTCTTATTCGCGTCCACAACATGCCCCAGGTCATCGATATCGTAAAGGAAGACGTTATCTACGGCGTTGACGGCGGGATCAACGTCGCGCGGCACAGCGATATCCACGAAGAAGATGGGGCGGTTTTTGCGTGCGCTCAAAAGCTTTTCAACCTGCGGCCTGGTAATAATAGGCTGTTGCGATCCCGTCGAGCTGATGACAATGTCCGCCTGGGCCATCTGTTCGAAGAGGTTCTCAAAAGGCACAGCGGTGCCGTGGAAAGCTGCCGCCAATTCCTGCGCCCGGTCGTAGGTGCGATTGCTGACGAGAATGCTGGTGGCGCCGCTGCGGAGCAGATGCTTGGCAGCCAGCTCGCTCATCTTGCCCGCGCCCACAATGAAGATGGTTTTTCCCTGAAGCCCGCCGAAAATCTTCTTCGCGAG
>JASHTZ010000322.1 GCA_030040295.1 Terriglobia bacterium
TGGTCCGCTGCTCGGTGCGGTCGTCATGTGGCTGATCCTGCGCAAGCTCGCCGACATGGCCCGCAGTCAGGCCAGGAGTGAGAATCAGGCTGAAATTGCCCGGCTGAATGAACGAGTTTCCTCCATCACCGAAGACTTGAACCAGCACCGCACCAGGCTCAACGAGTCTGAGGTCAAGGCCACGGAACTGCGTAGCCAGCTCGACGTTATGCGCGACGAGCGCACCCGCCTCCAGGAACGCGCGGCTAGAGTGCCAACACTCGAAGCCCAGACTGCCGAGCTCGCAGCTGAGTTAAGTGCGCGTCAGGAGGATAACACCCGGATTGCGACGCAGTTGGCTGAACGCACCCGAGCACTTGAATCCGTCGAAGAACGATTGGCTGGGTTAGAGGCTGAGCACAAGACCAGTCTTGAGGCGATGGAAGCACTCCGATCCAGGTTGCAGGAAGAAACGAATCGATCGGCAACTCTGACTGAGCAGAGTGCGCGTCTGCCCGAATTGGAGAAGATCGTCACTGCCGCGACTGGGGAGAAGCAGCAGCTCAATCAACAAGTAGCTGATTTACGCCAACAACTTGGAGGCGCGGAGTCCGCGTTGGCAGGCCGGCAGAACCAAATTGCTCGCCTGGAAGGTGAATCGTCCGAGCTTGCCGCGAAGTACGAACAATTAGTAAAAGAACAACAGGGCCTCATGACTCAGCTCGCAGAGCTGACGACCACGCTTGGAGCTGAGCGCAAACAGGGTGCTGAAAAACTGGCCCTTCTCAGCGAAGCGGAGCAGAAGTTCTCCGCAACCTTTGAGTCCCTCGCTAATAAAATCTTCGAAGAAAAATCGCAACGGTTTACCGAGCAGAATAAGGTCAACATCGGTCAAATCCTCGACCCGCTAAGAACCAAAATCCACGAGTTTCAGACCAAGGTTGAAGAGGTCTATGTCCAGGAAGGAAAGGACCGCTCCGCGCTGGCCGAGCAGGTGAAGCAGCTCATGGGGCTGAATCAACAACTCTCGCAGGAAGCCAATAACCTCACTCTGGCCCTTAAAGGCTCAAGCAAGACTCAGGGCAACTGGGGCGAGATGGTTCTGGAGAGGGTGTTCGAGGACTGCGGTCTACGGAAAGACTCTGATTACCTCATGAGGCCAACCTACACCAAAGAGGATGGTTCCAGGGTGCAGCCCGACGCCGTGATTCATCTTCCTGAGAATCGGAACCTCGTTTCGGATGCGAAGGTCTCGCTTGTCGCCTATGACGAGTACACCAGCGCTGACAACGACGCTACACGGGCGATGGCAGTCCAGCGGCATGTGGCCTCCGTTCGCAACCACATCAACGCGCTTTCGGGAGCCAATTATCAATCAATTGAAGAACTGAAATCGCTCGATTTCGTCATAATGTTTGTACCCATCGAGCCGGCGTTTATACTCGCCGTCGCGAACGACGGCAGGCTGTGGCAGGACGCCTGGCAGAGGAACATTCTCCTGGTCAGCCCGAGTAGCCTGCTGTTCGTTGTTCGCATCGTCGCCAACCTTTGGAGGCAGGAGTTACAAAAGCGAAGTGTCCAGGAGATCGCGAAGCGCGGAGCCGACCTTTACGATAAATTGGTGGGCTTTGTCGAAGACCTCAAGACGCTGGGCCAGCGCTTAACGCAAGCAAAGGATAGCTACGACAGCGCCTATTCAAAACTCTATACGGGCAAAGGTAACGTAATCCGTCGAGCCGAAACACTCAAAGAACTGGGTGTAAAGCCTTCGAAGACTTTACCTGCCGACCTAGTCGAGGCTGCCCTCGAAGCGCCTGCACTTTCGGCGATCTCGGGGGACGAAGGCGCAAAAGTTCAAGGCGCAGAAGGATAACTATTTCTCCCTGCACGCCGACACCCGCAAGTGCCCCGGCGCATCGCGACCACGGCAGCTTCCGTTGTTTCTATTGCTGTGGGACCTTCCCGGTCTTGGGTCAAGATTCTTCGCGGGAAGTCCCCATCTAGGAAGTTACCGTCTCTACGTGTGACCACTCGGTGGCGTAGTCGGCTATGCGCGGATTTGCTCGCCGCTTCAGTTTTTTGGGGTTGGAGCCTTGCGGCGGGCAACTATCTCAGAATCCACCAGTGATGCCGGCCAGCCTAGCGGATTGTCCCAACACGTGCGTGAAAAGGGGAATTGGGTATCACGCGATCGCGTAGTGGTCGTCTACGGCCCATCTGGTGTAACCCGCGGTGCAGCGAATGGCCGGCGCTCGGAGGGTGGCGTCCCGGACGCAGAGCACGCGGAACTCAGTGGGCAGCCGATTCAGGTACAGGCAGACGCGATCGAAGTTGGCATCGGAAGCGCACCGCGCCAGCGCGGAAGCGACCGCATATTGTGCCGCGGCGTTCTCCGGGACGGGCTCCTGAAGAGGGTTCATGAGAATGGCATCGATGTTGGGCAGCTCCCTGAAGGTCCGGAGGAAGGCGGAGAACTCCGTTGCGGCTCCACTTCCCACGGCGCCCGCGATGACCTCATGCTCCAGGGAAGGGCTCGACTTTGAGTCGAGGGAATCGAGAATACGCGAGACGAACTCCCAGGAGCGCGGCGAGGGAAAAGCGTGGGCGTCGCGGTCGAAGACGCTCAGCAGTTCGGGCCGGAAGCGGAGGAAAGCGATCACTTCAGGACGAATTGCTGCCTGGATTGCCCATTCCGACCATTCCTGGAGATCCACCTCCAATTCGAGGTGCACGAAGCGGTTGCGCAGCGGAGTGGGCATTCGAGTCGTTGCTCCGCGGTCCGAGTCGCGGTTGCCGGCAGCGATGATGGCCCACCCGTCGGGTAGAGTGTATTCGCCCAGCTTGCGATCCAGGACCAATTGATAGCAACTGGCCTGAACCATCGCGGGCGCTGCATTTAGTTCATCCAAGAAAAGAATGCCCGCGCCCTCCTGTGGCAAGAACTCGGGAGTCGCCCATTTCGACCGGCCGTCGCTCGCTAGAAACGGCAAGCCCCGTAAATCGACTGGATCGAGCAAGAGCGCTCGCAGGTCTTGCAGCCGCACATTTAAGGCTTCAGCAAGCTGCCTGATGATCGCACTCTTTCCCACGCCTGGCGATCCCCAGACGAACACTGGTCTCCTGGCAGCCACCAGGATACGTAGGGCATCAAGCACAGATGATGCCTTCATAGAGCCTCCTTTCTCAAAGATATTCAATTTGCACGATCGAGAGTGAAGCTGAAAGGATTGGGGGTTTCAATTTCAGGAACACCCGCTGGTACTCCCGCAGTTTGCGCAGCGGTAGCATGACCCGCTACGGGTCATGATGGCCCCGCACTCTTTGCAAGCCGGCGCATCCATTTGCCCTACGACCAACTCATTTCCTGGGAGGGAGGCGGGCGCCGAAGCTGTTGCCTCAGCTTCGGCGCCCGTGGGGGAAGGCGACGCTTGCGGGAGAAACTTGAGCGCCAACCAGCGGCTGATGTAATCCGTTAACGATTTTGCGTAGCCGATTTCGGAATTCCCACTCCACCCGCTCGGCTCAAAACGCGTGTGGCTGAACTTGTCGCAAAGGATTTTGAGGGGTACACCGTACTGAAGCGCCAGGGACACAGCCGTTGCGAAGCAGTCCATAAGCCCCGAAACTGTTGACCCTTCCTTCGCCGTGGTGATGAAGATCTCGCCGGGGTTCCCATCCTCGTAAAATCCCACCGTCAGATACCCCTCATACCCGCCAACGTTGAAGTGGTGCACGAGGGCTTTCCGTTCGTCCGGCAATCGGCGCCGAACCGGAGCGGCTCCTGTGCTATCTTTGATTTCGGGCATAGACTTCTCGCAACAAGGTCGAAGAGATTTGCTTTCCCCTGCTCATAGACATCATCGTTCGCGGGGAGTCGCACGAGTCGAGTAAGACAGGTGATACCGAATTTCGCCGCGGGATTCGAGGGCACTCTCAGGCTTGGGCCGCGGGCGCAGAACCGTCCAATGGTCTCGAACACCATTGCGATGTTGCTCAACCCAGCGCCGGGTATACAGCTTTATCCCTTCCAGCCAGACGCCGGGATCACGGGACTTGAGCAGGCTCAGCTCGAAGCTTGTGACGTTGCCGCACAGCTGGCGGCTGCTCGCGACACGCATGTATTCGTGAAGTTCCCCACTCATCCGGGCCATGGGAAGGTAAAGCCAGGCAGGCGTCAAAACAAACGCCAGCTTGTCGGCCAGGCAGAGCTTCGAGTACGGCTTGCCAACTCGCTTCGCCCAATGCCGCGAATGGCAAAGAGTGAAGTCGCCCCAATTCGGCCCAAAGAGCCCGCCCATGATGCGGCCGCCGAGCACGACGTGCTGTTCTCCCTCGTTTCCGTCCATATCGCGCTTTCCGAGGTAGCCGATGTCATGCAGGAAGAAGGCAAACCAAAGTCTGATGTCCCACGGGAAGGCGAACATTTTCCACCAAGCGAACGCAACGAAAAATGGGTGAATGAAAATGCAATGCACGCCAAAAAGCACGCTCTTTGTTCCGACCTTCATCTCGAATGACCTCCCGCGGTGGTCGTGAGCTTTTTCTCGCTTTGCTCTCCCGATGCCGTGCGCTTCCCGATCACGAACATTACAACTGCGTGCGCTTTGTCCAGTGCTCTGAACAACTCTGCAACGTCGCTCGTTCGCCCGCGCACAGCAATTTGCAGGATTATCTCCACGTCGATATCGCAAACGGGTGTCATTCGACCACCTCAGTCACATTTGCCTCGCTGGGATTCCCGGCACCCTGGTTCGGTGCTCTCAGATAATGTGCGTGCTGACAGCCTGTGCAGCAGACCGCACCAGTGACAGCCTTCCCAGCGACCTCAAACTGAGCCGGAATGGCCAATACTTCCCCTGCACGCGTGTTGAAAGCCGGCACGACCGACCCTCGCTGGTCTCGATGCTCTCGTACCAAGTCACCTTCCAGGTAACCATCATGCCCACGAAACAAAATCTTGTTTTCAAGTGGGGGGCGCTTCCCGCTCTCGGTCTGTCCAGGCGCATGACGCGTAATCAGAAGGTCGTAGGTGTGCCCTCGGCGAAACATTTCCACACGCACAAACGCCGGCGCAATCACCAATGCGTGCACACCGTTGACTCCAACTGAGTCAAGTGGATGAAGCCAGGAGAGCCGTCCGCCGCTTTCATGGCAGAAAGTTACGTAGTGGCCGAGTTGTTCCACGGCGCCGCCCGACTCCACGCCGCGAACCACATAGCGATGTGCCAGATGCTGGAGCTCCAGGCTGACAGCGGGGTTAGCGTAAATGCCAACCTCGCCCAACCTCCGTAATGCATGCCGTGGAATATTTAGTCCCTGACGGGCTTCGTCTCGTCCATTGCTTCGACCCATGCTTGTCTCCTTGCGCGCAATTGCACCAGAGCCTCGAATCCCACCCGATTTGTCGACTCTAATTGACGCTATCCAGTCACGCGCTTTAGCTCGGTCTGAACATCTGCCGGCCGGACGCCGTTCGGACCTTGCGTGTAACAACGGCCTTCGGAATCGAGCAAAAGATACCGTCGCGTCCAGATGTGCTTGTAGAATTCAATTCCGCCTTCACGCCACATCCACATAAACTCCGAGCAGCCGCCCCGACCAACGAGATGTTCAAGTGGCTGCCAATTCGGGTTCTCAAGGCTCTTTTCAGCCATCGCAACCCTTCAGCTCTGCATTTCCACTGGCTCTCGGGCAGCCCAGCGCGGACCGGATCATGTCTTTCGTGCAGCCAGCCCAACAGATGTACTTGCGCGGATCCGCAATCGAGACGGAAAGGTTGTCTCCGCTGCGGTCGTGGCCGTCTTGGGCGCAAGATGGGCACTGCGTGACGTAGTTGCGCCCGACTCGTCGCAGCTTGGTCGAGAGGTGATCCAAAATGCGGAACGCAGGGTCGCCCGTCCGGGGTCTGTAGTCGTCCTTGGGTTTGGGATCGGGCAGCGCGAGCTGAGGAGGTATCGGCTTTCCGGCTATGAGCCGGGCGAGTTGGGAACCATTCACCTTGGCAATTAAATTCAGGTAGCGCATTTGTTTCTCAAGATCGTAGTCAGCGCCGTAGAACCAGAATCGCTTGGCTGCACCGCGGTGAATGCCCAAAGGGCCGCGGATCGCGTTCCCGTACTCACCGGGTTTCAACTCGTCATGCTTGGGAAAGACTTCGATGCCTTCCCGCAAACCACTTCCCTTTACTGGCACGTCTAGGCGAAGGGCAAGGTCGTATACGTAGATCCGGCAATCCCGGGCGGGCAGCGGCTCCGCCATGAGAATCCACAGGTGTCCGCCGCGATTGCTCTTTTCGAGCGCCGATTCCACTCCATCCTGTTTCAGGTAGTAACCAAGCTTGATGAGGTCGGTGAGCGCGTCCTTGTAATCGGCGTCGATTGCCACCCACTTACACCGTTGCGTTGTTGGATTGATTGCGTATAGGGCGATGGTGATTTCCCCCTCGATGTGCCGCCGTAGAGTGTCAGCGGATAAGCTGAGACCCTGGCCGGATTTCTTGTCAGAAGGACGGAAATAGTAGTGCCGACCGCTTTCTGCTTGCGGCTTGTCGGATTGGAGGGTGTACGCCCGCCGGTTTACGAAGAGGCGGAAGTAGTCCGCCACCAAACTGGCGGGAGCTTTTAGACGAAGCTTCCGCATTTTCTCCTCCCTGAAGTCCGGTGGGCGCCACATCTCCATAATGTGGTGGTAAAACGAAGTACAGTTTCTGTCAAACGGCCGACTGGCCTTTTTCTAAAGGCTAGTTTTTCAGAGGGTTACAGCGAGGCAAGAAAAACGCGCCTGGTCGCGCGTGCGAGATCAAATTTCAAACTGGGAGTCTTCCAATGACCGTGGGCTGCTGGCCGGGAGTAATCTCCCACTGGACGGGCGAGCCCAACAGGCCCGGGGATGCCGCCAGCCAAAGGAAATGGCCCCGCTCAACCAGTACATCGAATTCTTGCGGGCTGTATCCCCCATAGTTCTGGTCGTCGAAATCCACCCAAAGCCAGACACACTTCTTCCGGTCATAGATGTAGACCGCTCCGTATTCGGGGTGGTCAGCGTGCGCGACAAACACTACGAGAGCCGTTGGAAACTGAAACCAACGAAGGACTTGCGGAAATTCAGCAAACTCCAACAGTTTGCCAGCAGCTTGGTCCACTGTCTCCCTTGGGGTTAACGAAAGCACCGGACTTATCTTCAATTCTCCGAACATCTCTCCTCCTTTAATTGATGTACGTTTGATGAGTGAAAATTCACATTAATTGTGGTATGCCGAATGCGCAAAATTCTGGTGGAGAGCCGCTGGGTTTCCCGGCGCTGTTAATAGCCAAGGGGGCCAGCGCGCGGTGCGGGTGGTTTATAGATACACCACGTCGTCAGACGTGGCCGAACCACCTTTGGCGCCCATGAGTCACTTCTGGTGTCAGGGTCCGACAGCAAACTCCTCAAAGTACAATTTGGGAAAACTTCGTGCGGTTCTTTTCAGAACTCAATGCGCGCGTGGAAAGCCACCATTCGCGGGGAGCTGTCGCCGCCCAAGCCGACCCCCAGTAGGCCCGTGGGAGGCGAAGTGAGGTAGGTGAGCGCGCCGAAGCCCGTTTGGGTGCTGGGCTCTCCAGGGACGCCTGCCAGCACGTCACTCGGCAGTGCGAAATTCGGATGATTGAAGACGTTGAAGAACTGGCCTTCCACCCGCAGCTTCGCCCGCTCGGTGAGACGAACCATCTTCGTGACGTAAAAATCGCTCCACACAAATTGCGGGCCACGGAGAGAATTACGGCCCAGGGTTCCAAACTGACAGTCGGTGGGATTATCACCTCCTGCGCAGGCCCCCGTACTGGGATCGACAGCAGAAACAAAGGCATTCGGATTCAGCCACTGCAACGTGCCGGGTTCGGTGACGCCGGGAATCGGCTGCTTGTCATAGAGAGGTATGCCCGGCACGACGCTGGCGAATTGCGGTCCGCTGCCCTGCACGATGCCGTTGCCATTGGCGGAATACGGCGTGCTGACGACTGAAAAGGGCACTCCGCTGTGCCAGAATGCCGTGCCGGAAATCTGCCAATTGTTCAGGGCATAACCCAGCCGGCGGCTGTGGATTCGCAGCGGAATCTGGTAAACGTACTGCCCTGTCAGGTTACTGCGAATGTCGTAATCGCAGGGTCCGCGGTCACGCGAAAGCTCACCGGGCAAAGGCGAGAGGATTCCGCCGGACGAGAATTGCAGAAAGCCGCCGTTTGATACCTCATCCATGCAACGGCTGAGGGTGTAGTTGATCTGGCCTTGCAGGCCGTGCGACACGCGGCGCTCTGCGCTGATCTGCATTCCGCTGTAATGGCTGCGCGCACCGGTGGAAAGTTGCGTGACGGCGCCGAAGCGCGGGTCAGTGGGCTGCAAATAGGGAAAAGGGGCAAAGCAGCCGGCGCATACGGTCTGGTAGCCGTTCTCCTGGGTAAGGTAGGGCTGGTTCAGGGCGCGCGTTCCCACGTACTGGACATGCAGATTGGTGGACGCGCCGAACTGGTGCTCCACCCCGAGATTCCACTCCTGGAAATAGGGCGCGCGAAGTTCTCCTGAAGGCGCTGCCACCAACGCCACAGGAGGAAGGCAGGCTCCCAAGGCGGCTTGTGGCGACGCGCAGGAAATTTCGCCGGCAAGGAAACCGGAAGTGAAGGCACGATTAGCCGCCACGGTGGCGTCAACGGCGCTGTTCGGCACTCCGGGAGCGATAGCTAGACCGCCAACCGTGCCCAGCAATCCTCCCTGAAACGTCTGCACGTAGGGTGGATTCATCCCCAGCGTGTCCGCAATGCTGCCGGGCAGGATATCGCTGAAAATGCCAAAGCCTACGCGCAGCACGGTGTGAGGTTGAAGCTGCAAGGCAAGAGCCGTGCGTGGCTGGAGAATGGATACAGGCGTCGAATAGAACAAGTGGCTCAGGCCCGTCTGGATTGAGTCGTCAAGCGGTTGATTTACATCGTGAGTGATGGCCTCGAATTCCCGGCTCAGGCGTGCAATCTCATGATGTGGGTTGAGAGGATCCGAATTGAGCGAGCTGCGCAGGCCGTATGTCCAGGTGAGCTTCGGCGTCAGCTTCCAGGTGTCCTGCGCGTAGAGGTCGAGATTGAGAAAATTGAAGGGCTCGTTGGCCGCCGCCGGAAAAGTCTTGCTGGCCGTAGAGGCGACCCCGTAGATGAATTGGGACAGCGTCGTGTAGGTCACGGTGGGCACACTGCCCTCGCCAAAATCGTAATCGTTCAATCGAAAGATGCGGGTGTTCGTGCCAAAGCGGAATTCATGGGGACCATGACTCCAGGCGAGGTTGTCGTTGATGAAGAAGCGGCTGGCCCGCCGGCCTTGCAGCCATGTATTATCCAAGCCGCCCAGAGTGGTGAACG
Source organism: Terriglobia bacterium (assembly GCA_030040295.1). Classification (GTDB taxonomy): domain Bacteria; phylum Acidobacteriota; class Terriglobia; order UBA7540; family UBA7540; genus Bog-366. The sequence continues at coordinate 9,360 of JASHTZ010000322.1, forward strand.
GTGCGCCCGCTCCCTGGCCCTGCAACACGATGGGAAAGGCCGTGAGGGTCTGCTGATAATTGGCCGGGGAGAACAGGCTCTCATACCAGGAGAAGCCCGGATTGAAGTAGTTCACAAGGTTTTGCGAGAACACGTGGGAGTGCCCCGCGGCAAAGGAGTAGAGAGGCTGCGGCGAGATGGAATCAAAGATGGGATTGATGGGATCCGTGTATGCGGCTTGCAAGCCGGTATCCGTCTGAAAGCGGAACCAGAGCATGTCTTTGCTGCTGAGATTGTAGTCCAGGCGGGCCGTTTGAACCTGCTCGTGATCGTCGCTGGAATGCGAGATGCTCTGCCGATTGGCGCAACCGTTGCCATCAGGAGGCGAGCCGGAGGCGGTACTGCCACCGAAATTGAAAGGGCAACCGAGAACGCTGAGCGGCGTGCCGCCGGTGTTGGTGTAGAGCGAAAACATCTTCTGGTAGAAGGGGACCAGCGCGGGTTGCGCCGGGTAGACGGTGCCGGTAACGGAGTCGGCGCCCCCCAAGGGCAGTTGCTGAAGGACGTACTGCTGGAAGGCCGATGTGGGCACCGTGGTGGGCGTCACAATCGGCAAGGCAATGCGTACCCACTCGGTGTCAAAGAAGAAGAACAGCTTATCACGCAGCATGGGGCCGCCCAGACTGCCGCCAAAATGATTCACCGCCGAGCGCGGCTGGTGATTCCCCGGAGTGGCGTTGGTGAAGAAGTCGGCCGCATTCAGGCGCGAGCCGTTCCAGATTTCATAGAGGTTGCCATGAAGATGATTGGCGCCGGACTTGGTGACGTAATTCACTTGCGACGCGCCGTACCGTCCCTGATCGACGGAATAGGAAAGCGTGTTGACGGTGACTTCGGACACGGAGTTGAGGCCCAGCACCAGGTTCGTCGATAGCCCGCTGTTGAGATTAGTCAGCGGGTCATTCGTCTCCAGCCCATCAACGATGTAGCCGTTGGAAAGCGCCGGAAGACCGTTAAATTCCACATTTCCATAACCGTTGCTGCTGCCCACAAAGTCGTTGCCGCTGCCCGCTGTGTTGATCAGGGCGCCGGTGGCGAATTGCAAGGGATAGGTCATATCGCCGCCCGGATTGGGAAGGTTCTCGATGGCGGGAGCACTGAGGCTGGTTGAAGTGTTGGCATTCTCGGGATTGATGAGCGGCGCCGCTCCCACGACTTCAATCGCTTGCTGAACCGAAGCCACCTTCATTACGAAATCCACGGTCTGCTTCTGCCCCAGGTCTGCTGATACGT
>JASHTZ010000323.1 GCA_030040295.1 Terriglobia bacterium
GGACGTACCCGCTTGAGCATGGCCTCGGCGTCACATCGGTTGGCAGCTTCGCCCACCACCTGCCAACCGGAACGCGATTCCACAATGCTGCGCAAGACCCCCCGGTAGTTATCTTCGTCGTCAGCAAGCATAATTCGCAATTGCATCGCTACTTCCCCGAACCCACTTGACTCCAATGCCTAATACCTGTCTTTCACATATGTCCGCTCACTCTTTGAGTTGCTTCCTCCTCCAATTGTTCCGCGGCTTCCAGCATTTGCTCGAGAACATGGCGAACGATCCGGACCTCGGCCCAGTCGGCTTTGCCGGTCCGGGTATGCGGTTCCATCTCCCGAATCGCCTCAATCACCATGCGGAGTTCTGCCACGGTCAGATCCGAGGGTACAAGGTCTCCTTCCAGCGCCATAAGCAGCACCTCTTTGCGAGCTGGCCCCGGCGTTAATCCCAGCGGTGCTTTCCCTACTCTGCAAACAAGTAACTGAGCGCTGAAGGCCTGAACGTGCGCTCCTCGCTGCCCCTCGGATGCCGAGGATCGGTGCAGTGAGAGTTGGTAATGCTCTGAGGTGGGTTTCCACGGCCCTTCCCAATTCCTGCTCTGTAAGCGGCCCGGCCAGGTAATCCACGGCCCCTAACTGGATGGCCTCCAGATAGCTGGGCATGTCGAAGTAACGGGCCACCACCAGAACCTGCAAGCCCCGATCAACTTCGTGGGCTCGCTCCAGCACGCGGCGACCCTCAAAGCCGTGGCTCCCCTGGCTAACGATAATCAGCCCGTAGTTGTTGGTCTCCACCGCCCGGACGCCCTCTTCATAAGAAGCACAGGTTCGAACCTCGCAACCCAATGCCCGAAGGAGGACACCGTAGCGGTCCAACTCGTCGCCATCCTCATCCACCAAAAGCACTAAGCCGCGGGGATGTGAGAGGCCAAATTCCCTTTGCATCTTGACCACTTCATCCAACATGACTCGCCTTCCCTCTCCAAAAGGGTATTCCGTAATGTTTTCCAGATGACTTGAAACATTCGGGATCTCCCGACCTGAGGTCATAAAGTAAATTAATGTTAAGCACCCGTCTACTCGTAGTTCTACGAGTTTTGATAAACACTTTTTCGTACTACTGCGCCGACGAGTGTGCGGGAGGACAGAGCGCTTGCCGTCTTTCCTGCTCAGGGAATAAAAAATACGTGCTTCCTGCAAGAACCTTGCGAATTGCAGGCAGGAGGTCGGTGAGCAGGTATCTCTTCGGAATATACCCGGCGGCGCCGCGCCTTCGCGCTTCTAAAATAAAAATCGGCTCCTCGTGAACACTGAGGAAAATCACGCGAAACCCGCCCTGATCGGCGTTCAGGAGGCGCACGGCGTTGATGCCGTCGAGGACGGGCATGGTGATATCGGTAAGAATTACCTCGGGGGCGAGAGCGCGAGCGGCATCGAGCAGGGCTTGACCGTCTCCCACAGAGGCCAACACGTTATACTCGGGTTCCAGGGTCTTCCGCAGCGCTTCCCGGAAATCCTCGTCATCATCCGCCAAGAGGACCGAAGGCTTCTTCTTCAGGTGTGAATCCACAGGCGTCTCCTTCGCTGAATGAACATTCAGTTTGTGTTGCTCCGATTCCTGGCGGGTTCCAGTCTATAACTATTCGGAAATGTGTCTACTAGGGGATTTCCTAGGTTTCGGACCAAATATTGATAGGACTTTCCGTGCTTTCAGGAAGCTTCCACGATGCCGTGGGTGATGGCATAACGGGTTAACTGGGCAACCGTATGCGCTCCTGTGGCCGCCATGATGCGGTATTTGTGGAACTCCACAGTGCGTGCCGAGATCTTCAAAAGGCCGGCAATTTCCTTGGTGGCTTTGCCTTCCGCGATGAGTTGCAGAATTTCGCGCTGCCGCGAGGTCAATCCTGGCCGGAACTTTTCCGGTTGGCCGTGCTTTTCCAGCAAGGCGTTCAGAATGTCGCCGGTAATCAGCGGGGAAATGAAGACACCTCCCTGCACAGCCTCCTGAAGGGCCGTAATCAGTTCCGACGGCGCGGAGCGTTTGAGCACGTAACCGGACGCGCCGGCCTCGAAGGCGGCGGTGGCGAAGGTGGCGTCCTCGTGCATCGTGAGGATGACGATCTTGGGGGCATGAGCTAATTTCTTGATCCGGCGCGTCGCCTCAATGCCGTTTAGCGAGAGCATCGAAATGTCTGTCACGACCACGTCAGGCCGCAGTTGCTCGGCCGCCTCCACCAGCTCCCGCCCGTTGTCGATGATTCCGGCGATTTCAAAGCGCGGCTCCAGGAGGCTTCGCAATCCCTCGCTGAACATCCGGTGGTCGTCCGCCAACAGAACGCGTGGACGCGGCATACAGAACTCCTCAATTTCGAATCTTCCATCCCCAATCCTTATTTGAGCGGCACGCGCACTTCTTTCCAGGTGCCCTCGCCCGGCTTGGACTTCACGGTCAGCTTGCCGTTGACGGCTCGCACCCTCTCTTCCATGCTCACCAGGCCTAGGCCACCGCTCCGCCGGGCAGCTTCTATATCAAACCCTTTGCCGGAATCCTGAATAATCATCACCAACTCGGGGCCCTTCACTTCCAACTTGATCGCAGCGGTTTTGGCCCGGGAGTGACTTCGGATGTTTTGCAGCGCCTCCTGCGCAACGCGGTAAAGGCACAGCGCCACGGGCTCGGGGAGCTTGTCCGGGGCGCCTTCGGCCGAGAAACTCACTCTGATTCCATGCATCTCGGAAAAGGCAGCGCATTCACCTTCCAGGGCCGGCGCCAGACCCAATTGTGACAGAGCGGCCGGATGTAGCGCCCGTGAAAGGTCATGCGTGATTTTGCCGACTTCCGCAATCTCGCTCCGAATCGCCTCGAGTTCGCTCGCCAGTTCGGGCTGGGAAACCAACCGGCCGGCCACGCCTGAAACTTTCAGGTTAAGACTGGCCAGGCGCGTGCCGAAGGAGTCATGCAGCTCGCGGGCAATTTTCTTGCTCTCGTCTTCCCCCATGGTTATCACCCGCGCCAGGAGCTGGCGAACTCTCTCCTCGGCCTCGCGGCGGGCCGTGATGTCCTCGATGACAAGTAGAAATCGCGTGGCGATATCCGCCGATTGCACCACGTGGACATCGAAGAGCATGGTTTTGCGCCCGAGAGAGGGAAAGTTGTGTTGAATCTCGACGTTGGTCATGTTCTTTTTCTCGCGCGCGACCCCCTCCAGCAGTTCGCGGAGGTCAGGAAAATTCCATTCGCCATTCGCCAGTTCCCATAGCCGCCGGCCCTCGCTTCCTTCCCTTTCAAGCTTAAAGCTCCGATAAAAGGCGGGACTGGCCAGCATGACGGAAAGATTCGAGTCGAGCACCACCAAAGCGCCGCGCATGCTGTCGACGATGGCGGAGGTGTATTGTTTGAGGTCGTGGATGTCCACCAGCACCACCAGAATGCCATCCACACGGCTCTCGCTGGTCTGGTATGGCCGCATGCGCAGCGTGTACCAATGCCCCTTATTATCCTGCACCTCCCTTTCCACAATCAGCTTGCGGCTCAGAACCAAAGTGGCCATCTCATCCAAGTCTGCGTTATCAAGGTTCGAGCGGATCTGGCCGATGGGCCGTCCCACATCGGAGGCAATGAGGTTAAGTAACTTCTCCGCCCCAGGCGTGAAGCGGCGAATCGACCGGTCGTTGCCCAGAATGACCATGGGAATTTCAATGGCGTTCAAAAGGCTGTTGAGGTCAACGGCGGTCTGGGCCAGTTCTACGTTGCGATGCTGCAATTCCTCATTGAGCGTGCTCAGCTCTTCGTTGGAAGATTGCAATTCTTCCTTAGCGGTCTGCAACTCCTCGTTGGTGCTCTGGAGTTCCTCATTGCTCGAGAGGATCTCCTCATTGGCGGCGCGCAGTTCTTCGGCAGCGGCCTCCTGATCTTCCATAAGCGAGCGCAAGTGGTCTTGGGAGGAGGCAAGCTGCTGCTTCAGTTGCTCCGCTTCCCGGGCCTCCGCCGTCGAACTCGTCTTCCGCTGCATGCCCAACCCGCCTCTCTCGACTACCTCCACGCGGGGGTTCTGAAAAAGGATCAGGAAATCCACGCCCTTGGGCGTGCGCCCGACAATCGGGACCACCTCCAAGTCTGTCCGATAAACCTGCCCGTTGCGCTTGTAGGGCAAGCTTTCCCGAACGGCGGGCGCCCCGTGTTTTTTCGCCTCCTGAATCGCCGAACGGGTTTCCAGGAGAAGTTCGGGGCGAATAAGTTTAAGAATTTCGAAGCTGGCTTCACCCGCGGCAGGGCGCAAATAGGGGCTGGTGTCACCTTGAAAGTTGATGATGCGCATGTCGGCATCCACAACCAGGCTGGGCGGCGCGTAACGCTCCAGGACAATCCGTTCCGCCTCCTTCCGAAGATCAAAGGGAACGGTCTGTTTGGACCGCAGGGGCGATGTCAGCACAGCCCTTTCGTACTCGGCCACGCGAAAGTCCGGCGCCGGAGTCGCGGCCGTGGTGATTTTAGAATAAATGCTGGCTTTGCGGTCCTCGATGGAAAAGAGATTTGCGGCCGCGCTCGCGCCTTCCGATTTGCCCAGAATCAGAAAGCCGCTATGCTTCAAGGCGTAGTGCAAAAATCCCAGAACCCTTCTCTGCAATACGGGCGTGAGGTAAATCAGCACGTTCCGGCAACTAATCAGGTCCATGCGCGAAAAAGGCGGGTCGCGGGTCAGGTCCTGCCGGGCGAAGATGCACATTTCCCGGATGGCTTTCGATACTTGGTAGCCGCCCTCCATCTTCACAAAGTAGCGGCGCAAGCGTTCCACCGGCATACCCTCGACGGAAGCGTCGGTGTAAATTCCCGTTCTCGCCTTTTGAATGTTGGTGTCGCTGATGTCAGTACCGAAGATCTGGACTCCGGTCAGGGAGGCGGTTTCACCCAGGTATTCCTGCAAGGCGATGGCAAAGGAATAGACTTCCTCACCGCTCGAGCAACCCGGCACCCAGATTCGCAGGGACTCGCCCGGCGCCAGATTCGGAATAACGCGGGGAAACACCAGGCTCTGCAAAGATTGAAAGACCTCGGCCTCGCGGAAAAAGGAGGTAACGTGGATCAGCACGTCCTGGAGCAGCAGGCGCACCTCCTCAGGATGCTCCTCAACATATTTGGCGTAGCGAGCCAGGGTCTCGCACCGGCGCACCAACATGCGCCGGGAAATGCGCCGCTGGATAGTCCGCTGCTTGTAGTGAGTAAAGTCCACCCCGGTGGCGGTCCGCACCAAGCGAAGGATTTTGCGGAGATGGCCATCGTCGCTGGGAGGCAATTCCGGCACTTCAGGCTGTTGGGCGAGTTCCAGATAGGGATGGCGGCGCATGCGGGCCAATTCCCGGGCGATCTTGTCCGGCGGCAACACCAGGTCCACGCAACCTGCCGCCAGCGCGCTCTGCGGCATGCCCGGATATTTGGCTGATTCCTCGTCCTGAGCGAAGGTAATTCCCCCTTGCGCCTTGATGGTTTGCAAGCCTTTGGTGCCGTCGGAGCCGATGCCGGAAAGGATCACTCCGATAGCCAGGCCTTGCTGGTCCTCCCCCAGGGCGCCGAGAAAGGAGTCAATGGGAGTGTGCCGCAGAGGTCCCCCGGGCCGGGCAACCAGCCGCAACCTTCCTTCCTGTATCGTCATCTCGGTGTTGGGCGGGATCACGTAAACGCAATTGGGTTCCACCGCCATTCCGTCTTTAACCTGACAAACCGGCATGGAGGTGTCCCGCCCCAGCAATTGGTGAAGCAGGCTCACATGCGAAGGGTCCATGTGTTGGACCAGCACAAAGGCCATGCCTGTGTCCGCTGGTAACGCCCGAAGGAAGGCCGTGAAGGCCTCAAGGCCCCCCGCCGAAGCGCCAATACCGACAATGGGAAAAGATTTGCTGGGAGGATGCTCGGAAAGGCCAAAAACGAGCGCAGACTCGGCCTCGGAGGCCTTGCCCGCCAATTTGGTCTGGCGTCTACCACCTTTGGATTCCTGGCCCGCCACGGCGCCTGCTTTGCGCTGCTCAATTGCCTCGCCCGGGAGAGGTCGGGAAGCATCCTCAGAATTCGATCGATGCGGTGATGCGTCCTCTCGCCTGGAAGCACCCTTCGGGTTCGGACGTGAGAATTTGGCCGCACCTTTCTTTTTGGCCATAAGAGACCTCTAGTTAAGGATACACCTGAGAGGTAGGGCGTGAGTATATATGAAATCAGGCACGAAAGCGGCAAATTCAGATGGTTCGATAATGTCGCAGTTTGAAATTCTATAGCGAAGGTCTATCGACCGTCGCAGAGGCTTGCTCCGTCAGATGACGGACAAGGTCACACAATGCGACGCTCGCAGAGCGGCGCTGCAGCCCATTGCGGCAGGTAGGTTGTACGAACCTCTCGAGCTGGGGGTGGAACCTAAAGTCCGTCTTAGAATCAACCGATATTCAGGAAGTGTTAAAGTCCACACTTTGGGTGAAAGGCCTCGTCGCCGCAATCCTTGTTATTCCATTCCCTGTGACTCGCCTTGATGCACGAACCGGCCGGGTGGAACGGTTCAAGCAGGATCGCGGGCTGGGAGGATTGCAACCCTATTCCCTGGCCATTGACCATTCGCACCGGATCTGGACGGCCACGCAGAGCAGCTTCGAAGTCCGGCCACCCTGGTGGCGCACCTGGTGGCTCCTGGGGCTGTTAGGCCTGGCGCCACCTGCTGTCATCCTTCTGCTGCTTCGCCGGCGAAACCAACGGCAAAAAGCGATTCGGCGGGCTCTTGAGGAAGCGGTCGCGAAGCGAACGGCGGAGTTGGCGGATGAAAAGGCACGGGTCGAGCGGGAAATGGTGAGGGCGGAGCAGGAAACTCTGCGCGCTGAGGCCGCCAATCGAGCCAAGAGTGAATTCCTGGCCAATATGAGCCATGAAATCCGCACCCCCATGAATGGCGTCGTGGGAATGACCGACCTCCTCCTGGATACCCAATTGAATCCCGAGCAGCGAGAATATGCCAGCATCGTCAGGGCTTCCGCCGAATCTCTGCTCACCATCATCAATGATATTCTGGACTTCTCGAAGATTGAGGCGGGCAAGTTCGAGTTGGAATCGCTGGAATTTGACCTGCGTTCCAGCATTGAGCCGTCACTAAAAACGCTGGCCCACCGCGCCCATCAAAATGGACTGGAGCTGAACTGCTCGATCGAACCTGAAATACCTGCGGTGTTGATCGGCGACCCCAGCCGCCTACGGCAAGTCCTCGTCAACCTGATCGGCAACTCCCTGAAATTTACCCAGCAGGGAGAAATCAACCTGCGAGTACAGCGGGAGGCTGGGAATGATGAAATCCACCAGCTTCACTTTAGCGTGGAGGACACGGGTATCGGCATCCCTCTCGATAAACAACAAAGTATCTTCGAGCCATTCACTCAGGCCGATGGCTCCACGGCCCGGCGCTTTGGAGGTACCGGTTTGGGACTGACCATCAGCCGTCAATTGGTGGGAATGATGGGGGGGCGAATCTGGGTTGAAAGCGTGCCCGGCGGCGGGAGCACCTTCCATTTCACTGCCAACTTCGGCATTGCCCAAACCTCCCAGTTATCGCCGCCCATGCAAAAGGACAGGCTAAAGGGAATGCGGGCTCTGGTGGTGGATGACAATCAGACCAATCGCCGGATCCTGGATCGTCTGCTGAGCAGTTGGGGGATGCTGCCAATATTAGCGGAGGACGGCGCTCAGGCCCTACAGACTCTGATCCAGGCTCACCAGGCGGGCGAACCTTTCTCCCTCGTCTTAACGGACGGCAACATGCCCATCATGGATGGGTTCCAACTTGCCGAGAAGATCCGAAAGAATCCAGAGCTTGCGGCCACCACCATCATGATGTTGACCTCCACAGGGAAGCGCGGGGATGGTGCACGTTGTCGCGAACTAGGGGTGGCAGCGTATCTCACGAAGCCCGTCGGCCAGGCGGAACTGCTCGATGCAGTGGTGCGGGCGGCAGGATCGAGACCTCCTATGGAAAACCCACCGCTCGTCACACGCCACTCCATGCGCGAGGAACACCGGCCGCTCCGCATCCTGCTCGCGGAAGACAATCCCGTAAACCAGATGCTGGCCTCGAGGGTGCTGGAAAAGCATGGCCACCGCGTGACTACGGCCGCAAACGGACGCCAAGCACTGGAGCAAATTGAGAACGAGCGCTTTGACCTGGTGCTCATGGATGTGCAGATGCCGGAGCTTGACGGGTTCCAGGCCACAGCCAGACTTCGTAAGATGGAAGAAGGAACAGGCGCGCATCTGCCCGTCGTCGCCATGACCGCCCATGCCATGCAAGGCGACAAAGAACGCTGTCTGGCCGCGGGAATGGACGCCTACGTCTCAAAACCCATCAACATCAAGGATCTTTTTGAAGTCCTACAGGCAGTGATGGAGAAGTCCGCAGTTTCTCCTGAAGACACTTTTACCGAACAGCGCGTGCCTTGACAGCAAAGGTGCCGGCTGAGAGCCAGGAAGGTTTTTGGCCACCTACACCCACATTCCCGCCGCAGAACGTGAATCCGCTGGTAGAATAGACTATGGGATTTCACTGCACCTCGCGAACGCGACGGGCTTGCACAAGCTTCCCGTGGCGCGACGCTGCCCGTGGACATGTGAAACAATCCCTCTCCTGACAAAATGGGTAACTCCAACCCGCATCAAACCGATTCGCACACTCCTTCCCCGTCCGCGGAGAACTCTTCGTGGAAAACCGAGGTATTACTTCCCGGCAGTTGGCGGGGCGCCACCTGTACTCTGCTCTCGCGGGGACATCATCACATCATCGTTGATACCGGCATGCCGCATGAGGCCCACCGCCTTCTCGGTGCGCTGGAAAAGCATGGAATCCACCCTAATGACATCCGCATGGTCATCAACACGCATTTCCATGTTGACCATGTTCTGAACAATTGCTTGTTTCCGCAGAGTGAAATCTACGGCTCGCAGCAATCGCACGACTGGTGTTGCGAAGCATACTCCGATTTGCTGGACGAGCAGAATTGGGTGAAGCTGGGGCTGAAGTACTACCCGGAGTCCGCCGATTACGAACGAACTTCGGAACTGATGCACGCCTTACGCCGCTTTGCCTTGCGCTGGTGGGACCGCAAGCGCCTGGGCGACCCTTCGCGCTTCCGCTGGATCGAGACTCACCCCGTGCCGGAAGACCTGGAATTCCTGGTGACCAATGGCCATGTGCCCGGCCACGTTTCCGTAATTGTCCATAATGGAAGTTCACCCACCATTATCGCGGGTGACGCCGTCCTGACGCGTGAGCATGACGAAAACGTTTTCACCATGATTCCGCATAATCGCAAGCAGTTTCAGCTCGACCGTCAACGAATCTTGTCCATGTTAGGGCACATTTTGCCGGGACACGACGAAGCCTTTTCCAATTCCGGCGACGAGCCGCCGACCTCATCCTGAATTGCCGGTGTGCCACTCCCAGCTTCCCCAAAAATTAACATTCAGGCGATGTTGCCGTAAACATAGGATTCCAGTCTCTCAAAGCTGTGAGGCCCGGCTCTGGTACTAAAGTGCGAAGCGGAAGCATGGATCGGTCTTGACAATTCTGTGTCAGTTGGCCAGAATGATAACGACCCTTCGGTAAGACAGGATGTCCGAAGTTGAAGAGGCACCTTGTATGCTTTCCGAAGCTCGCGTGAAGGGAGACCCTCTTGGCTCCAAATCCTCTGCGTCGCAAAATTCTCATCATCGAAGACGAACCCTCTATTCGCAATGTGCTGTATGTTCTGCTCGCCAGGCTGGGATGTGAGGGCGATGTCGCCACGGACGCTCAGCAGGCGCTGGCAATGATCCGGCGCGACCGCTTCGACGCCGTATTGCTTGACCTCCGCTCCGCTCACTTGCCGCTTGAGCAGATGGTTTCCGCCATTACGGAGCTCCGGCCGAGTCTGGTAGGACGTGTGCTCGTGATCACTGGCGAAGTTTCCGACCCCCACACGCTTGAAACGCTCGCCCGCGAGGCTGTGCCGCACGTTTCGAGCAATCGCGTGAATGCTGACCTCTGTTGGCGGCTGCAAACGCTGCTCGGTTTCGCACGCTAAATTCCCGATTTCGAAAATGCGGGAACATGATGCTGTAGCGCGGGTGTCCCCACCCGCGCTAGAGCAAGGGTCAAAGCTTGAGGGTCGAAATGTAATCCGCCAGAGCTTCCTTCCAAGGTCGCGGCAGCGAAAATCCCGCACTCTTCAGTGCCGTCATATCCATCACCGAGTATTTCAGCCGAGGAGCCATCCGCTGCATTTGAGCATCGGGAACTCCGATGATTTTTGTTGGGTCAAGACCTGAAAGTTCCGCGGCCGCACGGGCCAACTCGAATCGCGTGCAAGAACCCTGGTTGGCCAGGTGATAGAGACCGCAGGGACCAGCCTCCACCACCTCCATGATCTTCAGCCCTGCGTCCACCGTGTGAGTCGCATTGCCCATTTGGTCGCTCGCCACCTTGTAATCTTCGCCCGCGGCAATCCTTCGCAATCCCTTTTCCACAAAATTGGTTTTGCCCGGGCCAAAGAGCACCGAAACGCGAAAGATCCAATGACGCTCAACGGATTTTGCGGCCTCTTCGGCTTGCAGCTTGCTGCGCCCGTAAACGGTGATGGGGCTGGTGGGATCCGTCTCCACATAAGGCGTCCGCTTCTTCCCATCAAACACTGCGTCGGTCGAAATGTGAACAAGGCCTACACCAACTCGCCGGGCAGCGTTGGCCACATTGCACGTCCCCTGATGATTCACAAGAAATCCGCGGTCCGGGTCAGCCTCGCAAATGTCCAGGTCGGGAATCGCCGCCGAATGCACAATCAAGTCCGGCCGAATTTGCTGCATGGCTGTTTCGAATGCCAGCGCATTCGTGATGTCCGCTGACGCGTGGGCAAGAGGAACCACCTCATGCCGTGTCGAAAATGCCAAAACCAGGCCGTGCCCGAATAGTCCTGCTGCGCCTGTAATTGCAATCTTCATAAGAATAGTAGTAAGTGCCTGGCAAAAGGAAAGAAGTCCTTGGCGCTGCACTTTTCTCTAACCGCTGCCGCTCGCCACCGGCCGCCGTCCGTCTCAGTCCATGCGTGCGACGACGCCTGGAGTATTGTAGAGGCGAATCAAAGTGTTGAGATCCCGCTGGCTGGGCTTACTGACCAGGGATTTTATAACCAGGGGAAAATACACTCCCGGAATCGGCACGCGACGTCCCCTTTCCTGAACTTGCCAATACATGATATCGCCTTTGGACGGGCTGTGGCCGCGGATGCCGAGGGCATGCCCCAATTCGTGGAGGCTGATGGCGCGCATCTCCTCTTTGGACCATTTGCGGGCTTGCGCAATGGAAATGTGTGCCACCTTGCGGCTGGTCACATCGTTCCCCACCCGCTCAAATTGCACCCAATCCGACTCTTCGCCCGCACGGCCTTCCGCCATGCTCTGCTCCGTATCCCAATCGAAACGGATGTCCGCCTCGTCCGGGTCCGCCGTCAAATCCATGGGGATCATTTCTTTCCAAATGCCGAAAGCTTCACGGACTCCCTGCGCCCAATTGCCGTTCGGCACATCCCCGATCGAGACGTGCAAGGGAAATTGCCGCCATCGATCCGATTCAGAATCTTCCGCAATGACGCTGTAATAATCCGCGGCCGACGGAACGTAATGTGAAGGCTGGAGCGCATCAGGATAATCAGGGAGCATCTTCAGGATCTGCACTCGCGCGTCTGCCTGGCCCACTTGATACTTGAAATCGGGGGAGGTGGCAGCGGCCTCGGTAAACTTATTCCAGTCCGCAATGGCCTTCTGCCGGTCTACCATTTCATCCGCCAGGGCATGATTGTACGCAGCTTCAAGGAGTTTTGGGTCCTGCTCCATGGCGCGCTCATACGCCGCCGCGGCGTCGGCAAACCGACTCTGGTCGAAAAACTCGTTTCCCTGCTGATAGCTTTGCTTCGCTGCGTCGCGGTCAGCGCGCGCAGCGGCAGGGAAAAGAATCAGAATCGCCAGAATTACAGAACGCATGGCCATCCACCTCCACCCGCTGGATTGGATGCCATCATAATGCCGGGAGGACAAAGGTTCAAAGAACAAATGGGCAGTGAGTCTTCAAGATGAGGCAACGGCGCGGTTTTGCGCCCTCGGCGGGGGATTCCATCTCAGAACTTCATTGGACTGCGCGCCTCATTCTGCATAAGGGCTGGTGCGTCCTCCGCTGAAACCTCAGCCGAGCTTCCTTAATTGTTCCAGGATTTCCTTGTTGTCCGGCTGCTCCCGCAATTCGTACACTTTCGACCACGCGATTTTGCCGTGCTTATCCACAATAAAAACCGCGCGATCATTGATGAAGGGAATGGGATGCTTGGTGGGAGGAAAGACTCCGTATGCCGTCGCCACCTCAGCGTAAGGCCAACGGTCGGTCGCCAACGGGTACTTCAGCCCGCCGAGGTGTTTCTGAAAGGCAATGTGGGCAAAAACCGAATCGGTGCAAATGCCCACCACTTGCGTGTTCGTGCTGGTGAACTTGTCGAGATCCGCCTGAAATGAACCCAACTCGCTTTGGCACACCGGAGTGAAATCGAGCGGATAAAAGGCCAGTAGAACGTTCTTGCCGCGATGGGCGGAGAGCTCAAACTCACTTTGCGTTTCGCCCGTCGCACAAGTGAGTTTGAAGTCCGGTGCCGGATCTCCAGCTTTCAGTGTCATACGTACCTCCCGGGCTGAGGATGAACTCGATTACTCCCAGCCATTAGACGTATACGAGCAGGAAATATTTTGGTTTCATGTCGGCAAATTTTTGACACGAAATTCTGACCGAGGGACCGTAAATGAAAGTGTGGAGCCGAAAATCTACGGGTCAGGGACCAGGTCTCAGGCCTAATACTTGGGGACTGAGGGGTCCACCTGGTCCGACCACGCCAGAATTCCGCCCTTGAGATTGTGGATCTTGAGGAATCCGGCCTTCATGAGCAGGTCCACCGCTTTGGCACTGCGCATTCCGGATTTGCAGTGCACCACAATCTCATCCGCCGAATCCAACTCGCTCATTCGTTTTGGCACTTCGCCAAGAGGGATGAGTTTTGAGCCAGGGATGCGGCAAATCTGGTATTCGTGCGGCTCGCGAACGTCAACAAGCACGAAGGGCTCATGCGCGTCCATCTTCTTCTTCAACTCCACGGGAGTAATCTCGGGTATGCCGGTTTGCACGGGTGTATGCTCCTCGCCGCGAATGCCGCAGAACTGCTCGTAATCGATCAGATGGGTGATCGTACGATGGGTTCCGCAGATCGGGCAATCGGGATTTTTGCGTAGCTTGAGTTCGCGAAACTTCATGGCGAGCGCGTCAAAAAGCAGCAGGCGGCCGATCAGCAGCTCGCCCCGGCCGAGAATGAGCTTGATCACTTCCATTGCCTGAATGCAACCCATGATGCCGGGAAGAACGCCCAACACTCCGCCCTCGGCGCAACTGGGAACCAGTCCCGGCGGAGGAGGCTCGGGATAAAGACAGCGGTAGCAGGGACCCTTGTCGGCGTAGAAAATCGAAGCTTGGCCTTCAAACCGAAAGATGCTGGCATAAACGTTTGGCTTGCCGAGCAAAACGCACGCGTCGTTCACCAGGTACCGTGTGGGGAAATTATCAGTGCCGTCAGCCACGACGTCGTAATCTTTAAAAAGGTCGAGCGCGTTGTCGCTGCTCAGGCGCGTTTCGTGCGTTACGATCTCGACGTTGGGATTAATTTCAAGCAAAGTGTCGCGCGCGGAGTCCAATTTGGCGCGGCCCACGTCACTGGTGCCGTGAATCACCTGCCGTTGCAGATTGGTGAAATCCACGACGTCGAAATCCACCATGCCCAGCTTGCCCACTCCCGCAGCACCCAGATAGAGCGCGAGGGGCGAGCCCAGTCCACCTGCGCCGATGCACAGCACTTTAGCCTGCTTCAGCTTCAGTTGGCCCTCCATCCCCACTTCCGGCATGATGAGGTGGCGGCTGTAGCGCAGAATTTCATCCTTGCTCAATTGTGCGGTCGGATTCATCGTTGCGGTACTCATTTCGATTCCTCTTGGGTGGAAGCTCTGGCTAGCAACAGCACAGATCATGTCCAGCGCAACACGCGGACGCCGAGCCGCCGGCAATGGAGGGAACGATGCTGATCACATCGTTGTCTTTCAGGGGAGTCTTTTCCTTTTCGAGGAACCGAATGTCTTCGTCGCCGACATAGATATTTACGAAGCTTCGCAGTTTGCCCTCGTCTGTGTAGAGGTGTTTGCGCAGGTCCCCATACTGGGAAATGATAGCGCCGAGCGCCTCGGCCACGGTCTTCGCATGAACTTCCATCGACTCCTTCTTTTCCGCATATTGGCGGAGCGGGGTCGGGATGATTACCTTGACTGCCATCAGCTCTCCTTCACTCGTTATGGATGATTGGATGCTGCACGCCACCGAGGGATTCCAGAACCCCGGGTCGCAGGTCTCCAGATTGCCTACGCCGGCTGCAGGGCTGCTCCACACTTCATGAACCCGAATCAACCACGACTTCGGGATGAAATGTAGCCCGATCTTCAGCCAGCACCCAGCTCGTCAATTCCTTGGGCGTGCCTCGTTCAATCGCGATTATAACATACGAATACCACGGCCAGGCGTGGTCGCGGTCGTAATTCGACGGGCGCGCGGGGTGATCGGGGTGGGAATGGTAATAGCCGAGCACGTCCAGCCCTCGTTTCCGCGCATCTTTTTCAACGCGCAACTGGTCGAGAGGGTCGATCAGGAAGCGATTCTTTTCCGTTTCCTTCCCCGGATCGCCAAGGGGCAAGATCTCCTGCGCTCGGTTTGGATCGTGGCGCAAATTCCTGAGAGCCACGATCTCCGTGACGGTCTTTTCGTCACCCTCAGCTTTTCCCAACATCATTCCGCAGCATTCGCTGGGGTAGTCGCGCGAACCGTGCGCCCGGATCGCGTCGCTATACGCCTTGTTTAGTCGAAGAGGCATTCCTGCTCGATGTAACAAAGATTCCTGACTCTGCGAATCCGCTACTTTCCCTCGTCCCAGAACCGCTCGCTCAAATACTTGTCGCCGCTATCCGGGAAAATGGTCACCACGACACCCTGGGTCAGGCGGCCGGCAACTTTGAGTGCTGCCACCAGGGCGGCGCCAGAGGAGATTCCCACAAGCAGACCTTCCTCACGTGCCAGACGCAACGTCATGCGATGCGCATCCTCGGTGGAAATTTCCAGGTTCTCATCGGCCACAGTGGTTTCGTAAATTCCCGGCTTGATGGCGCTGGGCATGTGTTTCATGCCCTCGAGCCCGTGGAATGGCGAGTCCGGCTGGAACGAGAGGCATTGGATGCGCGGGTTAAGCTCTTTCAGGCGCCGCGCGGTTCCAACGAAGGTACCGCTCGTGCCCAGTCCCGCCACGAAGTGCGTCACCCCGCCATCTGTCTGCTCGAAAATCTCAGGCGCAGTGGCTTGGTAATGGGCGCGCCAATTGGCGGGGTTGTCGTACTGGTTGGCGTAGAAGTAGAGGCCGGAATTTTTGCCGGCCTCGGTGCGTACGCGGCGAATGGCCCCATCCGAGCCTTCCATGGGGTCGGTATATTCGATCGCGGCGCCAAAAGCCTTCAGGATTCGTTTGCGCTCATGGCTAACGTTCGAGGGCATAAAGAGCTTCAGGCGATACCCCTTGGCGGCGCAAATCATTGCATAAGCAATTCCAGTATTACCGGAGGTAGAATCGATCAGGATTTTTTCGAGCGACATTTCACCAACGGCCTCTGCCTCGCGAATGATATTCATCGCCGGGCGGTCTTTCACCGAACCGCCGGGGTTCTCCCATTCTGCCTTGGCATAGATTTCGACGTTTGGCGACGCGGGGCGAATCCGCGTCAGGCGGACAAGCGAGGTGTTACCAATCAGGTCCAGAAGGCTTGCCGGCCCGCGGAGTATTTTGGGATTTTGAATGGTCGCCGCCCTTGCGTTTTCTACCATCGGTGCACTAGACTTTTTATTTTACGGGCAGGTTCCAAAAAGTGTCAACGGGCGCAAGGAGCAGCGTGAAAGTTCTGAGTGCTGCGACCGCAGTAGTCATTAATTTCATCACAGGAGCCGGGAACATTCATGGCCAGGGAAACCAAACCAGCGCAGGACATTCAAAAGCAATTTGAGCAGGCTGGGTTCACAGTGAGTGCCGTGCAGCCCGGCAAGTTTGAATTGAATAAATCCGGCTTCGTTGCCCATCTGGAGCGCCACGGGGCGAATTGGGTTCGGACCGGGCCACCCTACTTCCTCACTCACGGAATCCCTTGCGAACTCGAGGACCGCGGTTATCAAAAGTTTTGGCTGTCGAAACCCGAGAATAAGCGATTCCCCATCCGCAAGGTGGAGCTTGAACGCCTCCAGCGCTTCGACCAAGAAGTGCGATATATCGTGGGAACGACGAGCCTCTACAACGAATCGTTGGGGTCCGTCAATGCGCGGACCGTTTACGATCGCCTTACGGGACGCCCTGACCGCTAAGCCGGCTAACGCGCCATTCTACACTGACATCTTTGCGGATTTATCAAGATCGGATTTTGGCAATGCGCCTGATGGCGCCACCAGTTGCGTTTTGGCAGGGACAGCTTGAGCTGCTGCCGGGACGGGCGGTGTTGCGGCGCTGGCAGCCATTTTTCCGGAGGTCGACGTCAAGGGCGCTGCAACTTTTGCCGTTGAAATAGAACTGGTGCTTGGTGCAGGGTGTTGGGGAAGTGCCCGTGGCATTGCTATCGGAGCAGAAGTCACAGGGCTGTGGCCATTGCCTCCCGGGCGACTCGGTCGGGGCCTGGAGGATTGCCCCGAGTTCTCAAACCGCCGATTCACCTCCCCCGCAGGACGCTGACCTGGTCGCATGATAGGCCGGAAAAGGATTTCAATTTGAATTTTCTCCTGATCGCCGTCCGGAATCTCCACAACATGGTGGAATCCCTCCTGCCCAAGGGTAGCCCGGGTCTGTTCAAAAGCGCGGTAGTGGCGTTCGATGATCAACCTGCCGACTGTCCGTTCACGTTTCTCGTCGCGCTCGATGCAGGTTTCAAGGGGGGCATTGAAAAGCATCAGTGTGGTCGGAACCTGATATTTCCTGGCCAATTCAAGCAAATCCTTCCGCGCCTGAAAGGTCAGCGCGGTCGAATCAACCACGCAGAGGCGGTTTGCCATCAGCCGCTGCTCCACAATGAAGTGGACCAAAGCAAAAGCCTGGACATTAAAGCGCTGGTCGCGTTCGTCGTCGCAAACGTGGGCGCGCGCCCAATCCGAAGAAATGATCTGCGTAGGCCGGAAATGCAGTTGAGCAAAGGTAGATTTTCCGCACGCCGCGGGGCCGCAAAGCACCACGATTGAGGGGCGCAGCAGGCGAAATATTTTACCGCGAATATTACTGTTTTCAGAACTGTTTTGGCTCTCCATAGCTACCTGTGACGTGCTCCATGGGCTTGTGGTTACTGCTTGAAGTGGGTGTGTCGTGTAAAACTAATTTAACTTTTTGGCGAGGCTGTCGTGGCACACGCAACCCTTTAGTTCCAGGGACTCACGAGCCCCTCAAATCGTTGCCCACTCATATCGAAAGATAGGTTGAGCGCGCCGCAATTCCTCCTTTTCACACACGCGCACTGCCACCAAACCTCGGTGTCTCCTGAAAATTGGCCAGTTGTCGAAGAAATCGGAATATCTCCACATTCAGGTTCTCGCCATGAAATCGACCTTGGGTTATATTGGAAAGTGGGGGTGTTGTGTAAATCGGAATTAACATGCGGGTGTATTCATGAGCGAATACCTTTCACCTGGGTGGAGGAGACTTGCAGCATGGCCGGACCCATCATAACGTGCGTTCCTGATTTATTCTTTCTGGCCAAGATTCGGGAAACGGCCAAGGCGCTGGGAGTCACAATTGTGGCCAACGATGTGGGCCGGAGCCCAGCAGCCGTCGCGGAGTCCCGTCCGCAGGCGGTGATTGTGGACCTCAATTCCTGCGGGTCGTCCGCGCTCGATTGGATTCGCGCGCTCAAGTCGGACCCCGGCACGCACCCGATCCCAATTGTAGGGTTCGTCTCCCACGTTCAAAATGAGCTGATCACCGCGGCACGCGAGGCCGGATGCGACACAATCCTGGCGCGCTCGGCGTTTACACAACAGCTTCCGAGTCTCCTGAAAAGCCTGGCGAACCCCGAGGCGCGAGTAAACCCGTGAGCATTCTGAAAATCCTGCCGCTCGAACTGGCATACCGCAAGGTCGATGAGCTCAAAGATCGCGGCCTGCGC